>NZ_JBXAWK010000096.1:0-13392 GCF_057291755.1 Kitasatospora sp. UYEF31 | reverse complement strand
GTGGGGCTTGGCTCCGGGGCCACTCGGCGCCGTCGCGTCGCCCGGTCAGGCCGCGTCCTCCGGACGCGCTTCCTCGCTTCGCTCGGTCGCATCGGCGTGGTGGGGCTTGGCTCCGGGGCCACTCGGCGCCGTCGCGTCGCCCGGTCAGGCCGCGTCCTCCGGACGCGCGCCCTCGCTACGCTCGGTTGCTGGTCCGGCTCCAAGCGTGGACGTTTTCCTCCCATCGCCGTCGCTTCGCTCCGGCGTTGGTCGGCGTCCACGCGTCGCCGGAAAGACCGCGTCCTCCGGACGCGCTCCCTCGCTTCGCTCGGTCGCATCGGCGGGGTGGGGATTTGCCTCGCTCGGCCGTCCGGGCCGGTTGGTTGTACTCCGCTTCGCTCAGTCGCTGTCACTGGGCACCTGTCTCTATCGAAAGGCTGAAGCCGCATGAGTGGCATCCTCGAAGGCAAGCGCATCCTCGTCACCGGGGTGCTCACCGACTCGTCCATCGCGTTCCATGTCGCCAAGCTGGCACAGGAGCAGGGTGCTGAGGTCGTGCTCACCGGTTTCGGTCGGCTGACGCTGGTCAACCGCATCGCCAACCGGCTGCCCAAGCCGGCGCCGGTGATCGAGCTGGACGCGACCGACCAGGAGCACCTGGACGCGCTGGCCGACAACGTCCGCCAGCACATGGACGGCATCGACGGCATCGTGCACTCGATCGCCTTCGGCCCGCAGGACGCCCTCGGCGGCAACTTCCTCAACACCAAGTGGGAAGACGTCGCCACCGCGGTGCAGGTCTCGGCGTTCTCGCTGAAGTCCATCACCATGGCGTGCCTGCCGCTGATCGACCCGGAGAAGGGCGCCAGCGTCGTCGGCATGGACTTCGACGCGCAGGTCGCCTGGCCGGGCTACGACTGGATGGGCGTGGCCAAGGCCGGTCTGGAGTCGACCTCGCGCTACCTGGCGAAGTACCTCGGTGAGAAGAACATCCGGGTCAACCTGATCGCGGCGGGGCCGGTCAAGACCATGGCCGCCCGTTCGATCCCCGGCTTCGACGCGTTCGAGGGTGTCTGGAACGACCGGGCCCCGCTCGGCTGGGACCTCAACGACCCCGAGCCCACCGCCCGCGGCGTCGTCGGCCTGCTGTCCGACTGGTTCCCGAAGACCACGGGCGAGATCGTCCACGTCGACGGCGGCCTGCACGCGATGGGTGCCTGATCTTCTTCAGTACACAACGGAGGGGCGTGGCCTGCGGGCTGTGCCCCTCCGTGCTTTCCGGAACGGTCGGCTGCCCTTACGCAGCGCGCACACGCGCACATGCGACACTCGGTGCATGGCTACATCACCGACTCCGCGCCCCTCGACGGAACTCTCCTCCAAGGAGCGTTACGAGCGGGCCAGGGCCGCGCGCGAGGCCAAGGAGACGCAGGCCCTCGCCGGACAGGCGGAGGCCCGCCGGGTGCGTGAGGAGGCCGTCAGGGCCGCCCGCGCCGAGGCCGCCCAACGCGTCGCCGACAGTGGCGACACGGGGGAGCGGCAGACCGTCATGGCAGACCGCGGCGACGACGGCCAGCGGGCGCTCGGCAAGATCATGCTCGGCGTCCTGGTCATCATGGTCCTGATCGCCGTCGCCGCCTCCGTCGCCGCCTCCACCGGCTGACCGGGCGCGAACCCCCGGCACCGCACCGGCGCGTGACCCACCGTCAGGGAGAACCCTGAGAGGGGGGTGGGGCTAACCCCACCACCGGGGTGGGGTCGGCACTCCTCCGCAGGTGCTGTCACCACCCCCGCGGATACGCCCGTCCGCAGGATGTGACCCGGCCCGCCCGCTCAATATCGTCTTACCTGTCAGCAGGAACCCCTTGAACCTCAAGGGAGTTCCGCCGAAGGCAAGACGGTAACAAGGAGCGGGAATCATGAGTCGGGGACGAGCGGACACCCGTACACGATCACGGGGGCGCGGCAACTTCGCCGCCACCGTCGGAGGCTGGAGCGCGGCGCACCGCAAGACCGCGGTGATCGGCTGGCTGCTCTTCGTCGTGCTGGCCGTTGTGATCGGGAACATGGTCGGCGCGAAGGAACTCAAGGACGGCGACCACGGCCTGGGCGAATCGGGCCGCGCCCAGAAGATCATCCAGGACGCCGGCATCAAGGAGTCGGCCGGTGAGATGGTCCTCATCCGCAGCGACACCGACGCGGCCACCGACGCGAAGTTCAAGGCCACCGTCGACGACGTGATCACCCGGGTCAACGCGACCGGCCTCGCCGTGAACGTCCGCTCCCCGTACGACAGCGGCGCGGTCTCCAAGGACAACCACGCGGCCCTCATCCAGTACGACGTCAAGGGTGACTCCGAGAAGGCCGTCGACCACATCGACCCGCTGCTCAAGGCCGCCGTCGACGCCCGCGCCGCGCACCCCGGGCTGCACATCGAACAGTTCGGCGACGCCAGCGGGAACAAATGGTTCGCGGACACCATCGGCAAGGACTTCAAGCGCGCCGAGTGGACCGCCGTACCGCTCGCCCTGGGCATCCTGCTGGTCGCCTTCGGCGCCCTGCTCGCCGCCCTCCTGCCGGTCCTCCTGGCCTTCACCGCCTTCCTCGCCGCCGGCGGCCTGCTCGCCCTGGGCAGCCACGCCATCCCCAACGGCGACACCACCAACTCGATGATGCTGCTGATCGGCCTCGCCGTCGGCGTCGACTACTGCCTCTTCTACATCCGCCGGGAACGCGAGGAGCGGGCCCGCGGCCGGGACAAGGAGACCGCGCTGCGCATCGCCGCGGCCACCTCAGGACGCTCGGTCCTGGTCTCCGGCGTCACCGTGATGATCGCGATGGCCGGGATGTTCCTCTCCGGCTTCGCCGACTTCAAGAACATGGCGCTCGGCACGATCCTGGTGGTCTTCACCGCCGTACTCGGTTCGCTGACCGTCCTGCCGGCCCTGCTGTCACTGCTCGGCGACAAGGTCGAGGCCGGGAGGATCCCCTTCCTGCACAAGCGCCAGCGGGCGGCCCTCCTCACCGGCAGCCGCTTCTGGAACACGATCCTGGGTGCCGTGCTGCGCCGCCCCAAGGCGTCCGTCGTCCTGGCCACCGGCCTGCTGATCGCCATCGCGGTCCCGGCCCTCGGCATGAAGACCGCCCAGCTCCCGCTGAACAAGGAACTCCCGGAGACCCTGTCGATCGTCAAGACCTACAACGCGATCTCCGAGAACTTCCCCGGCGGCCCCTCCCCGGCCCAGGTCGTCGTCAAGGCCGCCGACGTCAACACCCCCCAGGTGCAGAAGGCGGTCGCCGACCTGCGGGCCCAGGCCGTGGCCAGCGGGCAGATGTCCGAGCCGATCGAGGTCGTCAAGTACCCCGGCGTCAACACAGTGCTGAGTGTGCGCATCCCGCTGAACGGAAAGGGCGGCAACGACAAGGTCAGCGAGGACGCCCTCAAGACCCTGCGCGACAAGGTCGTCCCGAACACCCTCGGCAAGGTCTCCGGTGTTGAGGCCCCGGTCACCGGCGACACCGCCGGCTCGGTGGACTTCAACAAGAAACTGGCCACCTCGACGCCGATCGTCTTCGGATTCGTCCTGGCGTTCGCCTTCATCCTGATGCTGATGTGCTTCCGGTCCCTCACCATCGCGGTCACCGGGATCGTCCTCAACCTCCTGTCCGTCGGTGCCGCCTACGGTGTGATGACGATGGTCTTCCAGAAGGGCTGGGGCGACAGCCTGGTCGGCACGACCGCGCCCGGCGCGATCGTCACCTGGATCCCGATGTTCCTCTTCGTGATCCTGTTCGGACTGTCGATGGACTACCACGTGTTCGTGGTCTCCCGGATCCGTGAGGCCTACGACAAGGGCATGGGCACCAAGGACGCGGTCGCCCACGGCATCAGGACCACCGCCGGTGTCGTCACCAGCGCCGCCGTCATCATGGTCGCGGTGTTCGGAGTCTTCGGAACCCTCTCCATGCAGGGCATGAAGCAGTTCGGTGTCGGCCTGGCCGTCGCTGTCCTGATCGACGCCACGATCGTCCGGGCGATCCTCCTCCCGGCCGTGATGGCCCTGCTCGGCGAGCGCAACTGGTACCTGCCCAAGTGGCTCGGCTGGATCCCGGAGATGAGCCACGGCGAGGAGCCCGACGAGAAGGCGCAAGCCGCACCGCGCTACGAGGTCGGCGCCTTCCCGGCGCAGGCCGCCTACGGAGCGCAGGACCCGTACGGCAACGAGCGGGTCTCCACCGCGAGCCGTATTCCGAAGCCGCCGCTGGGGTAGACCCCCAAGGGGCCGTCCGATAAGCGCACAGGTCCCGTCCACCTTTCCCAGGAAAGGTGGACGGGACACTTGTTTGACCGGAAGGAGCGAACCGGCCACCTTTCGCCGTGCGGCCCCCCGGAATTCTGAGAGGCTGTTTTCCATGCCATCGCCCACGCCCCCGCCCGCCGCGCCCGGTCCCCGCCGACACTCCCTCGTGCTGATGCGGCACGCCAAAGCCGAATGGTCCGACGGCCCCGACTTCGAACGCCCCCTGGCCGACCGGGGCCGCGCCGACGCCGACGCCGCCGGGAACTTCCTGCTCAACCACGGCATCAGTCCCGACCTGGTGGTCTGCTCCCCGGCGGCGCGCACCCGCGAGACCTGGAAACTGCTCGCCAAGACCATCGGCAAGCGCCCGCACACCAGCTACGACGACCGCGTCTACGAGGCGACCGCCCAGGGCCTGCTCTACCTGGCCCAGGAGACCGCCGACGACCTTGAGACGCTGCTGCTCATCGGGCACAACCCCGCGGTCGAGACGCTCGCCCTGGCCCTGACGGCGAAGGGCGACCCGGCGGAGACCGAGTCGATGCAGGCGAAGTTCCCCACTTCGGGCATCGCCCGGCTGTCCTTCGAAGGCCCCTGGAGCGCCCTGCACGAGAAGGGCGCTGAGCTGGTCAGCTTCCACATCCCGCGCGGTTAGGTCAACAAGACGTCGTACGGGGGACCACCCGCGCGGGTGGTCCCCCGTACGACGGGCTGGAAAAGCCGGACACGGTACGGGAGGACACCCACGCGGGTGCCCTCCCGTACGACGTGGTTGAAAAATCAGGCGTCGGCCGCGTCCGCGGTCTCGATCTCCTCGCGGGTGATGCCCAGCAGGTAGAGCACGGTGTCCAGGAACGGCACGTTCACCGCGGTGTCAGCGGCCGCACGGACGACCGGTTTGGCGTTGAACGCGATGCCGAGACCGGCCGCGCCCAGCATGTCCAGGTCGTTCGCGCCGTCGCCGATCGCGACCGTGGCGTCGACCGGCACACCGGCGCGCTCGGCGAACCGCCGCAGCATCACGGCCTTGCCCGCGCGGTCCACGACGTCGCCGACCACCCGCCCGGTGAGCTTGCCGTCTACGATCTCCAGCACGTTGGCCGCCGAGTAGTCCAGCCCCAGGTCTTCCACCAGCATGTCGGTGACCTGCGTGAACCCGCCGGAGACGATGCCGACCTGGAAGCCCAGGCGCTTGAGCGTCCGCACCAGCGTGCGCGCCCCCGGAGTGAGCTCGACCTCCTCGCGGACCGCGTCGATCGCGCTCGCGTCCAGTCCCTTGAGCAGCGCGACCCTGGCGTGCAGGGAAGCGGCGAAGTCCAGCTCACCGCGCATCGCGGCCTCGGTCACCTCGGCGACCTCGGCGAGGCACCCGGCATGCGCGGCCAGGAGCTCGATGACCTCACCCTGGATGAGCGTGGAGTCGACGTCCATCACCACCAGGCGCTTGGCCCGGCGGTGTAGTCCGGCCGGTTCGACGGCCACGTCGACCCGCTGCGCCGCGGCCTCCACCGCCAGCTCGATCCGCAGCTTGTCGGTCTCCATGCCGGAGACTTGGAGCTCGATCGCGGTCACCGGGTATTTGGCCAGGCGGAAGATCCGGTCGATGTTGGCGCCGGCCCCGGCGATCCTGGCCGCTATGGCGGCGAAGGCCGCGGCGGTCAGTGGGTGGCCGAGCACGGTGACGTGCGAGCGGCCCGCGCCACGTGGCCGGTTGTCCCCGTCGCCGGCGATGATCTCAGCGTCCAGCTGCTCGGTATCGGCCCAGGCGTGCACCGCGGAGCGCAGGCCGCCCGCGTCACGGGGCTCACCAACCAGGGCACACAGGGTCAGCCGGCCCCGGGTGACCGTCTGCTCGACGTCGACCACTTCCACCCCGTAGGCGGCCAGGGTCTCGAACAGCCCCAGGGTGACCCCGGGACGGTCCTTGCCGAAGATCTTGACGAGGAGGGTGCGTGTAACGTCCATGATGCGATCACGGTACCTGCCGGGGAGCGGCTGTCGACCTCGGGTTCCGCTCCGTGGACACCGGCTCGCGGCGGCCGGCCGGTCATCCGGTGCCCTGCCGTCGGAGATCAGCCAGCGCCCCGCCGAGGAACCCCGCGCAGGCCCCCCACAGGAGCCCGAGCACGGCGGCCCACAGGAAGTCGGCGTGGATCCCGATGCCCCCGCCCGGCTTTATCGCCCCGAACAGCACCTCCACCGCGACCTTGACGTGCACCTGGGTGATCAGCCCCAGGACCAGCAGGGTGACGCCGTACGCGGCACCGAA
The DNA here is from genome assembly GCF_057291755.1 of Kitasatospora sp. UYEF31. NCBI lineage: Bacteria > Bacillati > Actinomycetota > Actinomycetes > Kitasatosporales > Streptomycetaceae > Kitasatospora > Kitasatospora sp. UYEF31. The sequence continues at coordinate 6,843 of NZ_JBXAWK010000096.1, read as the reverse complement.
ACGCCACGCGTGCTGCCAGGGTCTGACATAGGCGGGGGAGCGCACCGCGGTCACAAAACCACCGGCGACCAGCAGCAGACCGGAGAACACCGGGACCCACCAGGCCAGGGAGTTCAATTCGGCCAGTTTGTCGATCCGGATGGCGATCCCCTTGTCGCCGGACTCCTTCAGCAGGTCACCGAGCGGACCCGGGACACCGAAGGAGAACTGACCGCCGCCGTCCGACTTCCACGGCACCCCCAGACCGAGGGTCAGCAGCAGCCACACGATCGTCGGCAGGGCCAGGAGCATGCCGCCGATCATCCGCTTGGGCTCCGGCGCGGCGGCGGCCACGAACGGGCCGCCCAGGATCGCGACCACCACCGCGCCGAGCAGCACGGTCAGCACCCCGGCCACCACCGGACGCACGTGGTCGCGGTGTCGGAGCCACGGCAGCGGCAGACCACAGCGCGAGGAGACCCCCAGCGCCAGGGCCAGCGTGACCAGCAGCCACAACGCTCCGTACCCGAACGTGGTCACCGAGTCGGTGGTGAACTCCGCGGCCAGACCGATGTCGAATATGCCCATCAGGTCGGCGGCGTTCGCACCGGGCACACTGCTCAGCGGCAGCGAGTGCTTGCCCAGGACGACCGTCCCGGCCAGCGCCCCCACCACAAAAACCGTCACCCGGGCCGCGTGCGCGGCCAGCTCCACACCCCCGACCACCACCTGCTTGTGGAACGGCCGGACGAACAGCCAGCCCAGGACCAGCGCGCCGGTCAGACCGACACCCCACAGGGTGAGGTCCACCTCACCGCTGCCCGAAGCCACCCCGAGCGAACCGAACAGATCGTTCCCGGCCTCCTCGCCGCCGGACAGCTTCACCTTCCCGCCGACCCCCAGGGCGACGACCGCGGCGGTCAGCGACGGCATCGTGCCGTTGCCGAGCGCGTCCGCGCCGAGCAGCCACAACCCCAACCAGGCGGCCGCCGCCATCGCCGTGAACGAACAGAACACTGCGAGGAACGCGGAGAGCCAGGCGGCCCCCTCGCTCCAGGGCCGGAACGGTGCCGGACGGTCCAGGGACACCGCTGCTCCTCGGGTCGGGGTTCTTTGGCTTTCCCGTACGGAAGACTGCCCGGTTCCGCCGACAACCCGGTTCCGGTGGTCTCCCAGTGAATCCTGTCCACCGGTCCGGGTCCATAGCGTTCAGAAACAGTGCCGCGAGGAGGCGTTGGAACCTACACTTCCCACCATGGGGGGTCCGAATGCTTCCGCGGGCCCGGTCGTTCCGCGGCTGGACGTACGCAGCGGCGCCGGGTCCCCTGCCCTGTTCCAGTCCGGCCGCGAGTACACCGTGGGCCGGCATCCCGACTGCGACGTGGTCGTCGACGACCGCAGGGCGTCCCGGCACCACGGAGTGCTCAGGGTCGGGCCCGAGGGCTGGGAGTTCGCCGACCCCGGCAGCGGCAACGGATCCTACGTGCGCGGCCGCCGTGTGCACCGGGTGGTGGTCTCGGACGGCTGCGAGATCCTGCTCGGCGACCCGGTGGACGGTGAGCGCCTGGTCCTGACGCCGGTGGAGCCTCCCGCCCCCGCCGTACGGGACCGCGGCGCCGATCCGACGCAGCGTGTCCACCCGGGTGGGTCGGGGTTCGGCCCGATGTCCGTGCCGCCGCCCCCGGGCGGCGCGCTGGGCGCGGGGGCCTTCGGCGTCCCGCACCCACCGGCTCCGCACCCACCGGCTCCGCACCCACAGACGCCGCAACCACAGACGCCGCTGGCGCAGACCCCACGCGGGGATTCCGGGAGGCCGGGGAACGCCCGGCCGGCCGGCCGCGACGAGCCCGCCCCGCCGTACGACCGCTGGTCCGAACGCCCGTACACCTCAGTGGGGCTGCCCGGCGGCGCGGAACGCCAGCCCAGCATGGTCATGCCCGCGCCCGTCCGCGCGATGCGCATCGGCCGAGCGCTGGACAACGAGCTTGTGCTGACCGACCTGATGGTCTCCCGGCACCACTCCGAACTGCGCAAACTGCCCGACGGCCGGTTCGAGATCTCCGACCTCGGCAGTCACAACGGCACGTACGTCAACGGCCGTCCGGTAGACCGCGCCGTCCTGGCCCCCGGCGACCTCGTCGGCATCGGCCACGCGACCTTCCAGCTCGACGCCGAATCGCAGGAACTGCGCGAGTTCATCGACACCGGCGAGGTGTCCCTGGACGTCCAGGACTTGCTGGTGCGGGCCGGCGACAAGGTCCTGCTCGACAAGGTCTCCTTCCCGGTGGGGGAGCGCACCCTGCTCGCCATCGTCGGAACCTCGGGCGCGGGCAAGTCCACCCTCCTGCGGGCCCTGACCGGCACCAACCCGGCCGACGAGGGCACCGTCCTGTACGACGGCCGCGACCTGTACGCGCAGTACGCCGAACTCCGGCAGCGCATCGGCCTGGTGCCGCAGGACGACATCCTGCACACGCAGCTGACCGTCCGTACCGCCCTGCGCTACGCCGCCCGGCTGCGCTTCCCGCAGGACACCGACAAGGCCGAGCGCAACCGCCGCGTCGAGGAGGTCCTCGTCGACCTCGGCCTCGAACACCGCGCTGACCTGCGTATCGACAAACTCTCCGGCGGCCAGCGCAAACGCGTCAGCGTCGCCGTCGAACTGCTGACCAAGCCGTCCCTGCTGTTCCTCGACGAACCGACCTCCGGGCTCGACCCCGGCTACGAACGCGAACTGATGGAGAAGCTCCGCGAACTGGCCGACGACGGCCGCACGGTCATCGTGGTCACCCACAGCATGGAGTCCCTCGACGTCTGCGACCGCCTGCTCGTCCTGGTCTCCGGCGGCAAGGTCGCCTACTACGGCCCGCCCGGCGAAGCCCTCGACTACTTCGGCACCCGGAACTGGGCCGAGACGTTCCGTATCTTCAACACCCAGACCGCCCGCGACTTCGCCGGGGAGTTCCGCGGCTCCGAACCCCGCAGGCGCTACGCCGACACCGCGCAGATGCCCGACGTCGTCCGCCAGGCCGGCCACACCGACGCGAAACCACCCAAGTCGCAGGGCTGGTTCTCCCAGCTGGGCACACTGTCCCGGCGCTACCTGTCGGTGATCGGCTCGGACCGCAAATACCTCGCCCTGCTACTCATCGCCCCGTTGTTCCTCGGGGCGCTGGTCTTCGTCATGCCCGGCGTCCTCGACGGGCCGCCGGGCACCAGCAAGGACGGCCACACCAAGCTCCTCGTCCTCTTTGTCATCTCCGGCCTGATGGGCACCGCCACCGCGGTCAACGAACTCATCAAGGAACGGGGGATCTACCGGCGGGAACGCAGCGCGGGCCTGTCCGTGTCGGCCTATCTGGCCTCGAAGGTCCTCATCCTGTCGCTCATCTCGTTCTTCCAGGGCGCGCTGCTGACCGGCGTCGCGCTCGGCGCGAAGGGCCTGCCGTCGGAAGGCGTCGCCTTCGGGCCGCCGATCGTGGAGATCGGCCTCGCGGTGGCCCTGTCCGCGATCGCCTCCATGGCGCTCGGCCTGCTCATCTCCGCGGTCATCGGCACCGCCGAACTCGCGATGCCGCTGCTCGTGGTCGTCGCGATCATCCAGGTCGTGCTGTGCGGCGCGCTGTTCCCGATCGCCGGGAACATCGGCATCGACCAGGTGTCCTGGCTGGCCCCCGCCCGCTGGGCGGTGTCGGCGGCGGCCGACAGCGTGGACCTGCTGACCGTCCTCAACAAGGACGCGATCACCGATCCGGACCCGGGGTGGAAGGCCACCTCGGCCAACTACTACCGCAACATCGGCTTCCTGGTGGCGCAGGTGATCGCGTACTCGCTCGTCGCCCTGGGGATGCTGCGCAGGCTCGACCCGGCCAAAAAGCGGAACAAGAAGTAGGACCGAACCCGACGAACTCGCACGGTGGGCTGGTGAACCCGGGAACGCGAGCGGCGGCCGGCGGTTTTTGATCACATCCGCTTGTATGACGAACTCATTCCCCCGCATGGTCACCTCCGGTGATCGATGCGTGACAGGGAAGGCGTTCCGTGGGGTCTGACGTGGCTGTTTGCGGACTGTCCGCCGCGGTGGCGCGGCTGGTCGGCGGTACGGGTTCCCCGGTCGAAGTCCTGGACGTGCTGCGGGTTTCGACGGTGTGGTGTGTGCGTCCTGAGCATCCGGGTTTCGCCGCTTTGGGGGTGCCGGGCGACGGGATGGTGCCGGTGTTCTCGTCGCTGGAGCAGGTGGGGTTGTTCGCGGGGGAGTGTGACTGGTTCTGTCTGACCGGGGCGGATCTATTGGGTCTGTTGCCTGTGGGTTACGACTTGGTGGTGGATGCGGCGGGGGTGCGGCCGGTGCGTTTGCGTGCGGGGTTGTGGCGGGGCGACGTGGTTTCGGGTCCGGGTTCGGGTTCGGGGGAGAGCGGTGGCTGACGGTGGTGGGGGCGGGGGCTTCCAGGTTGACCCGATATTCGTCCGTGGCACGATCTCGCCGTTGTTGGATGCTCTGTTGGTTGCCCGGCAGATCGCCGGGAGCAAGGACCAGATGGCCGCCGGGGTGGAGAAGTGCGGTTCAGAACTGGTCGCCAATGCGACCAAGCAGTTCGTCAGATCATGGGGCTATGGCATGGCGCAGCTGGTGTCGGACGGTGAGCGGATCGCCTTGGCGCTGGGTCTGGTCGCCGACGGATACGAGAACGCCGAGAACAAGGCCTCCGGTGCGATGACACCGCCACCGCCACCGGCAGCCGGTCCACGTTCGCCTTCGTTGTTCGACATGTCCTCGGGGGATCCGCGATTGCCTTGGCAGTTCGCCCCACCGAAGCGGGGCGAGCTCGGTGACCCCGGCTTGTTGTCCCCGACCTTGCCCAAGCCCGGGGAGCCGGGATTTGTCGGACCTGTACCTCCGGTGGGGCCCAGGCCCGGGCAGCCCGGGTTCATCGGTCCGGTCGCCGTAGATCAGAAGTAGGTAGGGGTACGGGGACATGGGAAAGCATTCGAACACGATCCCGGCCGGGGCCGGTCCGCGGGATCTGGTGCCTGGGGACTGGGAAGTCCTCGAGGCACTGGCCGGAACGCTGTCGAAGTACGCGGGCGGAGCCGTGGACGCGGCCGGCCGCCTGCGGACTCTGGGCAAGGGCGACTGGTCGGGGACCGCAGCCGAGGGCTTCAAGAAGGATCTGGCGGCACTGCCGAAGAAACTGGACGACGCCACCCACTCGGTCAACCAGGCTGTCGGTGCGCTACGGGGGTTTGCCACGTGTGTACGTGAGGCTCAGGGTGAGGTCGCCTATCAGATGATTCCCCAGGCGGATGAGGCTCGCAGGTTGTCGGCGGATCACCAGTTCGCCCAGGACCAGTACACCTGCCTGACCGCCGAGGGGCAGAAGGCTGCGACCAAGCCGCCGGGTAAGGACCCGGGGCAGTCGATGATGAAGGAAGCCGAGAAGCATCTGGGCCGGGTCAAGGACCGGGTCGAGGACGGTGCACAGACCTGCAAGGACACGTTGGCCAAAGCGTGGAACGAGGCGCCGCAGCCGAAGGACTACTCGAACCCGGTCACCTGGCTGGAGTCGTTCGTCGGTGGGGTTACGGAGACTGGGGTCGGTTTCGTCGAGTTCGCCGGGACCGTCGCCCCGGTCCGGGTGTACTACGAGCCGGGTGCGTACTGGGCGGACTTGCAGGCGATCGGGAACGGCCTGAAGTACAGCGCCACGCATCCGGTGGACTTCGCCAAGTCGGTGGTGGACTGGGAGACGTGGAAGACGGACCCGGCGCGGGCGCTGGGGCATCTGGCCCCGGACCTGGTGCTGGCGTTCACTACGGGCGGCAGCGGCAACGCGGTCAAAGCCGGTCTCAAACTCGACGATCTGCCCGGCGGGAAGAAGCCGCACGGCGACGGGCCTGAGCCGTACACGGCGGACGACGCGGTTCCGGAGAACCGTCCCGCGCGCGACGCAGACTGCACGACCGACTGCGGCGACCCGGTGGATGTGGTCACCGGGGAGCTGTTCCTGCCGCAGACCGACGTCCATCTGGCGGGGGTGTTGCCGTTGTTGTTCGAGCGGGAGCACCGGGCGTCGTTCCGGTCGGGGCGGTGGTTCGGCCGGTCGTGGGCCTCGACGCTGGACCAGCATCTGGAACTCGCCGCGGACCAGGTGGTGTTGACCACTGCCGACGGTCTCAGGCTGCGCTACCCGGTGCCGGGTGCGGGTGAGGCTGCGGCGGTGCTGCCGGTGGCGGGTGCGCGCCGGTCGTTGTCGTGGGACGGCACGCCGGGTGGGGTGTTCACCGTGGCCGACCCGCTGTCGGGGGTGTCGTGGTCGTTCCGGCCGCTGCCGGGGGTGCGGCCTGATGGAGTGTCAGGTCGGTTGGTGGTGCCGTTGGAGGCGGTGGAGGACCGTAACGGCAACCGGATGGAAGTGGTCTATGACGATGCCGGGGTGCCGGTGGAGATCGTGCATTCGGGGGGTTACCGGATCGGTGTCGACACTGATGCGGTGTCGGGCCGGGTGACCGGGTTGCGGCTGGTGGGCGCGGACCGGTCCGCGCCGTCGCTGGTCAAGGGCGCTGATGTCGTTGCGCCCGGCGATGTGGTTTTGGTCCGGTACGGCTACACCGCTGCCGGGGACCTGGCCGAAGTCGTCAACTCCTGCGGTGAGCCGTTGACGTTCACCTACGACGGGCAACACCGGATCACTTCGTGGGTCGTCCGTAACGGCACCGGGTACTCCTACGAGTACGACGGTGCCGGGCGGTGTGTGCGCGGCACCGGCAGTGACCTCGCCTATTCAACGGAAGTTGACCAACCGTCAAGTTGAACTGAAAAGGTGCCCCTGACCTGCCAGGATGCGATTGTCGAGAAAGCATTCA
>NZ_JBXAWK010000095.1:0-13860 GCF_057291755.1 Kitasatospora sp. UYEF31 | reverse complement strand
GGCCCCGCCCCTGAGCACTGGCCGACCCCGCCGAGCAGGGCACCTCACCCAGACCTCATCGCGAATCGGGCATCACGGCGCGAACCGCACTCTGAGAGAATCCCCGGATCTAGTTGAAGCAGACCGGTGTTCTCGTCGAAAAGGCTGCCGGTCTGCTTCGGTGATGGATATCGAGCCCCTCGGGGCTCGGCACGGCGTCCGAGGTTCCAGCCTCGGGCGCCTTTGTGTTTTCGCCGCCCTACGGGGCGGCGGGCCGGTGGTCTACGTCATCGCGTGGTGCCCCTCGTGGGCTGCGCTCGGGTCGGCCTTGCGTGGCCGGACCGACACCATGGCACCCCTGTCCGATCAAGTCCACCGCCGCGAAATGCCTGATGGGGATGGGCGCGTGACACCCCTTCAGCGATACCAGGACGAGGTGGCCGCCGCAGCCCCGTACGGCCGTCCGACCCTTCCGGCCGAGGCGCCCGAGGGCAGGTTTCGGCACGCCCTACCAATCGGTTGACTGTCACGGTCGGAAGCTAACCACGGATACCCGACATCGCGAAAGAGGGATCTTGAATCTCTTGCTTGCTTTCGCGAATGCGGATGGTGCAGAGTAGGCGGGACAGTAGGACAGGCAGCACCTTCGCGATCCCGGAGAGGAGGGCCCGCAGTGACCAAGCCAGCCAGGAGCGGGAAGCCCGACGCGGCCGACGGCCACCACGCACCCGTCGGGGCGGACGGCGGCGGCCTCGACGATCCGGGCCCGTTCGCACACCGCCTGGAACACCTCTTCGCGACCGTGTACCCACGTTCGCGGGGCCGCGCCTACTCCAGCCGGGAGGCGTGCGAGGCGATCAACGAGGCGGAGGACCGGCAGCTCTTCGGCGTCACGCACATGTGGGAACTCCGTACCGGACGCAAAAAAGACCCGACGCTGAGCCGGGTCGCGGCGCTGGCCAAGTTCTTCGCCGTGTCGCCGCAGTACTTCTTCGACGACGAGCTGGCAGCGCGCACCAACGCCGAACTGACGGTCCTGGCCGCGATGCGGGACTCCGGGGTGCGCACGATGGCGCTGCGCGCCGACGGCCTGTCGGACAAGACCGTCCGGGGGCTGGTGACGATGCTCGACACCGTCCGCGAACTGGAGGGCCTGCCCAAGGCCGTCGAGGACCCAGGGCCCATTCCGGACGCCCGGGAGCACTAATATCCGCGGCTCTCTGGCGATGGAAAATAGCGAAAATACAGCCGAACCCGGACGGGACAAATCGGGAACGAACATCCTCTGACAACAAAAACCGGTGCCTGCCACAGCTGCAGCAGGCACCGGAGTGAGAAATCCCGCGCGCCAACGCGGTCCTCCTCGATGTCCCGGTTCTGGGTTGGAGTCCGTAGCACCCGGGCCCTCGGTGACCGCGCAGAAGCCCACCGAGGTTGGCCGTACCTCTTGACGAGAACCTGTCCAGACCCCAGTTGAAGCTCGTGAACATAGTTGCGCAAGAGGACTTGGCACACCGCTGCAGGAACAACGGGGCTTCACGGCCACTGACCAGCCGAACCGCGTCGGACCCTGTCTGGAAAGTTCATGGGCCTGCTTGCACGGTTCTGCAGGAAACACGGCGTGGACGCTGTCCCTGATTCGATTCCGCCGTCCGGACCTGAGAGCATCAGGCCCACGCCGAGCCTGTGACGCCAATCACCGGTTCGCACAGGCGTGTTGGAGTCCGTCAGCATCGTCGTGGGTACCTCGATGAGGGCCCGGGGAAGAGGTCGTTGTGGCCAAGAAAAACAACCGCAGGGTCGCGTGCGTGGACAGCGTCCGGGAACCGGGGCTGACGCTCCGGGGGACGGACGTGGTGATCATCGTGGTGATCATGGTTCTGGCGTCCGCACTGACGGTGTCCGGAGTGCCGGTCGTCGTCGTGCTGGAACTGCTGACCGGCGCAGGAATGGTGGGCGGCTATCTCGTCCACCGGTCTCCGGCTGCCGCAACCCGGTAGCGGGGCGCACGGTGGGCCGCCGCGAAGGTGCTGTCCGCCCGTGCGAGAGGCCCCTGGAGAAGTTGGTGCTGTGGCTCCGAGCACAGCGCCAGCTTTCCGGGCTGACGTACGAGCAGATGGCGAAGATGACTGGATGCAGTCCGACGACTCTGTCCCGGGCCGTCAAGTGTGACCACGTCCCCACCGAGCGGACCGTCGTGGCCTACACCTGGGCTTGTGGAGGCGATTCGGGGACGGCCATAAAGCTGTGGCGCCGGGCCCGCGACACCGCCGCTTCGCGAAAGGTCTCGCGAATCGAACCGCGGGGCATGGTCCGCCCCGAGTATGTGCAGGACTTCGCAGGCCTGCAGAACGCCATGGTGGAGTTCCGGCTCCGGGCCGGCGAGCCGTCTTTGCGGGAACTGGACCGCAGAGCCGGCGGGAACAGCAATCTCGCACCCAGCACGGTCAGCCGGGTGCTGCGCGGCAAAGGCCTGCTCCGCAAGAAACTGTTCCTGACCTTCTTGTCCGCCTGTGGTGTCGAAGACACGGACGTAGACCTGTGGTCCGAGGCGTGGGATCGCGCGAACGAACGCACAACGCTGTGGAGGTACACATCAGCCCTCCACCGTGCGGACCAGGTCCTGGAGGGGCAGATAAGCCGGGCATGGGATATCTACAGCAGCCTCGTCACCGATGATCTACTCGCGCAAAAGCAAGAGCAACTGATGCAACTTAGGCGGAATCTCCAGCAGAGTTACCCGGTGGAACTGAGTCGTCCGTTCGACCCGTCGGCCGCCAGGATGTACGAGCAGGCGGTGGCCGCGCGCCAGAAATTCGCCGACGAACTCAGCAGGTTCGTGGCCCTGTCTCCGCGATGAGACCCGTAGACCTGACCCAACGTACGATCGCTTCCCGTAACTACATCTCCGTGCTGTGATCCATGTCGCGGCCGGGGTCCGGCAGGCGGTCCTGATCACGACTCCCGCCGCGCGTGTACGGGGAACTGTCACGGTGGCGGGGGCCGAGGATGTTCCAGGCGGACGGTGCATCCGGCGATGGTGCGGCACAAGACTGTGTCGGCGAGCCAGGGCAGGGCGTCGATGATACGCAGCCAGCGGTTGACCTCGTCGGCGAGGCGAGGACCGAAGCGGAAGGATCGGGACAGCGCGAGTTGGTAGCCGTCGAAGCGGGTCATGACGTCGCGGGCGCCGCGCCAGCCGTACATAGCCTGGCCGGAGTCGCCGACCATGATGAGTTGGGCGTGGTCGCACTGGTCGAGGAAGACGCGTTCGACGACGGGGTTGGTGTCTTTGGCTTCGTCGAGGAGGAGGAAGTCGCCGGGGATGTAAGGGTGGCGTGCTTGAGCAGCACTCGCTGGCCGACTGGCGGTCTAGCCTCGGCCCTGGGGCCTGAAGTCGGTTACTTCAAGAGGGCGAACGTGGTTCCGGCGACGATCAGGCCGAGCACGCTACCCGCGACGGTCTGGCTGAGCGTGTGCGCCCGTACTGCCACCCGCGACCAGGCAACGACGGGCACGAGCGGCACAGCGACCAGCCACCACGGGCCAAGCGCGATCACCGTCATGGCGATGGCCCCGGCCAGAACACTCGTATGCACGCTGACCTTCCACACCGTCGTCACCGCCAGGATCACGACCAGGGTCGCGAGCATCGCCGCGACCACGGCGACCATCGACCGCGGCGCCCCCAGGACGAGCATCGCGGCGATGCCGACGGCGACGGACGCCATGATCGCGGGGATGACCCGCAGCCGTTGCTGACGCCGGCTCAGGTCGCGGTCCTCGAACCTGCCCCGGCGGATCCCCGCCCGGATCAACACGGTGGGCACGACTCCGGCACACAGCGCCGCCCACACACCCCAGCCGATTCCGCCCCAGCCGGCGGTGCCCGCTCCGATGACCAGGACGACGGCGAAGATGACGTTCTTGGGTTCGAGCCCGTCGGTGACGCGGCGGGCGATCCGGGACGAAGCCGTCGGCGAGGCCTCGGGACCGGCTGTCTCGGGGTCCTGCGTGGTGTCGCTCATCGGGAGGCCTTCTCGTCGATCATGTCGTTCATGATGCGCATCGTGGGCGAGGTGTAGGCCAAGGCGACGCGGGCCAGCCACGCCACCGTGTCGGGCTCGGAGTCCGCCGGGTGCGGGGTGTACAGGTCGCCTTCCCCGTCGTCGCACGGGTGCTCCGCCAGCATCACGCCGACCAGTTCGCCGGCCACCGCCGTTATCGCAGCGCTGCCGGTACTCACCGTCGCCAGAGATGCCCCCTCGACGACCTTGCGGGCGATGGCGGTGCGTTCGACCCGGCGCAGCCAGTACGCCTCCGCCGCGGCTTCCGCCGCCGTGCCGTTCAGGCCGGTACGGTGCGCGGCGGCCAGCGCGCTCGCGTGCAGGCCTGCGGGCGCGTAGATCCGCAGGGACCGGGAGGCGTCCCGGATCTCGACGGTGCGCCGGTGCAGTCGGAACGCCGTGTCCCGCGGGTCGAGGTCCTGTCGTCGCGTCGTCTTGCTGCCCATGACGATGTGGGGCGCCGCTTCGGTGAGCCCGTCCCACAGGGGGTACAGGACGCGCAGCATCCTCCACTGGCGCCACCCACGCGCGATGGCGGCGTGGGCGGCGTAGGCGCTTCCGATCACGACCAGGGCGATGGCCGTCGTCTTCAGGAGCTCTGACGCAGTCTGGGTGGCCGAGTCGCGGTCGGCGAAGCCGAAGCCCAGTCCGGCGGCGAGCAGGTACGTCACGCGCAGCAGCACGTAGCCGATGCCGAACCCGCATCCCACGCCCATCAGGTAGAGGGAGCGGCGCAGGCCGCCGCGCGGTGCCCGGTGCGCGGCGCGGACGAACAGCAGCGTGCCGGTGACCATGGCCAGTCCGACGTACGCGGTGAACACCGTCTGGTATGCCGTGGCGGCGGGGTTGCCGGCGTGGTCCACGAGGAAGGACCCGTGGTCGTCGCCCCGCCCGGGGATGTGGGTGAACAGCACGGTCATCGCGATGACCGAGCATCCCGCGAGCCAGTACCGCGCGGAACGGTAGCCCTGGGGCGGGCCGTCGGGCCGGGTCAGGGCCGTCACCCAGTTGATCAGTGCCAGCATCGCGACGACGGCGATGCAGTGCTTGAACAGTGTGCCGATGGCGGCGACGCCGGTGACGTCCTCCAGCAGGTCGTTGACGCCGGAATGCCCCAGGGTGAGGGCGGTCGCCAGGGCGGTGAAGGTGGCCCACAGGGGCTGGTCGCGCAGCGCGGAGCCCAGGTCGCGGCCGGCGGGGCGCCGCCACACGACTGCCATCCAGGCGAGGGCGATGACGGCGACCTCAAAAGAGTCGATCATGGTCGTTGCTTCCTACGCCGGGGCGGGTTGACCAGGTTGTCGTGCAGGCGGGTCAGCGTCCATCCGTACACCTGGGGGACTTCGGGGGCGGGGGTGGTGAGCATGCTCGCCATCACTTCCGCCTCCAGTTCGCGGTCGTCGTCGTAGCGGGTGCGGCCGAGCATCCGCATCGTCAGCTCCGATGCCGAGTCCGGGTCCTGGGGGCCGCTCAACCCGAACGGGGCGCCGCGATGACCCAGCAGCATGTGCCCGAGTTCGTGGGCGATGATGTGGTCCGCGTGGGCCCGGGTGGTCGTGGCGTCGTACCAGATGTAGTCCGCCGTCGGCATCTCCATCCACGTCCCGCACAGCTCGCCCAGGTCCATGTCCTTGGGTACGGGCATCAGGTGCAGCGGGCGGCCCCGGTGGCGGGCGATGTTGTCGCCCAACGCCCGGACGTCGAACGGTTGCGGGATCTCGATCCCTTCGAGGAGATCCCCGCAGGTGGCGCGTACTGCCTTCAGATCCACAAAAAGCCCTTGCTCGTGCTCGAACGGCTGCGCGTAGTCAGGACGGTTGCCGTACGGATGGTGATCAGAGCCTCAGCGGTCGACAACCTTGTAGAAACCTTCTTCGTGGCAGGCCTGCTCGATGACGGGGGCACTATCCGTTGACCGCTCCACCCTCCAGTGCGCACCTGCCCGCTCCGGCTGAACCGACGTTCGTTGGGCCTGAGTCTGGTCGGGACAAGCGGATCAATACCTTAAATAGCATCTAAATACTCTTATCGCCCATATCGGACATGACGCGTCATCTCGCCAGCCTCAACCATCAGTTTGAATGCATGTGGCACGTTGACCTGACCAATCGGGCAATGACTCCCATCACAGGAGATTTCGACCTGACATGTCGACCGGACAGCTTCGGCGCCCTCCCCAGGGGCGCCCCCTGCCGGGTGCGCTTGCCCACAACGACGCTCGAGATCTCACCGCGAGGCCGAGCACTCCGGCACTGTCAGCGGCTGCGTACCCACCTTCGCGCAAGAACGTGCGTCTTCAGGGACCGCGACGCGAGGCACCCCCCGAGACGCGCTGACTGCCGGCAGGATCCACAACTCCCCTTTTTTCAGGCCCGCCGTCTGACGCAGCGGGAGCAGAAGCAGGAAGATCTTCCGCGCCCAGCCTCAGCGGAAGGCCCCGAGGACTTCTGCTCAGACGGAAATAGCAGAAGCCGTCCGGCTGTTCATGACCTTTACTGCTGGTCGAGCGATCGGGGGGCTATGGCGACCGAAGTGGCACTGTGGAGAGTCGACGGCGGTCGGCCGCGACGGCTGGCTTCAACTCCGATACCCCTGGAGCGGGATCTGGAGACGCTGATAGAGCAGGACCCGGACATCCTCGGGGAGCGCCTGCTGCTGATCGGCCGTCAGGTACGCACCGCACACGGCGGGTTCATCGATCTGCTCGCGGTGGACGGCGACGGCGTTCTGCACGTACTGGAACTCAAGCGGGACCGCACCGCACGCGACGTGCTGGCACAGGCGCTGGACTACGGCTCGTGGGCGGGCACGCTGTCGCACACCCGGATTCTGGAGATATTCGGCGCCTACGACCCGACCGCCTCCTTCGAGGCGGCGTTCGAGAAACGCTTCGGGGCGCCGGCCCCGGAGGAGCTGAACACGGGACACAAACTGACGATCGTCGCGGCGCGCCTGGACGACGCGACCGAACGGATCCTCGGCTACCTGGCGGGCCTCGGGGTGCCGGTGAACGCGGTGTTCTTCCAGCACCACCAGGACCAGGGCCGGCTTTACCTGAGCCGCTCCTGGCTGCTGGACGAGGGCACGGCCGAGCCCGCGCCGCGAGCCAGGGCCGCTGTCCAGCGGGAGCAGTGGAACGGGCGCGCCTGGTACGCCACGTTCGGCGAGGACGACGTCCGGTCCTGGGACGACGCGCGCCGGTACGGATTCCTGTCGGCCGGCGGGGCCGGTGGTACTCGCAGGCCCTGGAGCGACCGCCCGTCGGAGCCCGCGTCAACGCCTACCTCCCCAAACTGGGCTACGTCGGCGTCGGCGTGGTGTGCGGTGAAGCCGTACGGTTCGCCGACGCCGTGCTGACTCTCGAGGGGGAACCGGTGCGCCTGGCGGACGCGGGCCTGCTCGGGACGTACGAGCACGCCGGACAGGACACGGACCCGGACGTGGCCGAGTACGTTCTGCCGGTGCGGTGGCTGCATACCGTCGGGCGCGACCAGGCGGTTCGGCGGCCGGGAATGTTCGCGAGCCAGCACCCGGCCTGCAAGCTCCGCAACCAGGCCACCCTGAACATCCTGTCCGCGGCCTTCCCGCAGGCGAACGACGAGCCTGTTCCGCTTTCCTGACCCGCCGGGCCCGGGGAATCGGTGCGTTCAGGGGCGGCAACCTGTCGCGGCCTTCCGGCTTCTACGCGTCCCGTCAGACGCGGCCACGCTGAGCCGCACCGCGGCGCCCTCCGACCGCAACGCGTCGCCGATCCCGGTACGGACGTCCGGGCCGACGCACTCCGGCCCAGATCCCGAGTCCACCAGAGCGTCGACCGGCGGCATGCGATCAGTCGACTGTCAGGCCGCCAAGGCATCGAACGCCTCCCCGGGGGCCACCTTGAGCGCCCGCCACAGGTCCGACGTGATCACGCGGTACCCGTTGCCCATCCGCTGCACCGGGCACGGGTACCGCCCCTGGCGGACCAGCGCGTACCCCGTGCTCCGGCCCAGTTGGAAGGCCCGGTTGGCGGTCTGCAGCGTGACCGCCGCGGGCAGCGCGAGCAGTTCCACCCGCGTCATCCCGAGTCGACCGTCATCATCCGTGTTTGATGCACTCACGACACTCTCCCGGTGATCTAGTGGGTCTTCAGGGGAAATATGTATCACACGTGTTGCCAGAACACTCATACCCATGCTTAAAGTGTCTCCATGAGCAATCATGCCTGGGGCCCTAGACTGACGGCCCGCGTCGCCGGACAGCTACGCGGACACCGCAAGGCCCAAAACTTGACCCAGCAGGACGTCGCCGACGCCTGCTCCGCTCTGGGGCTGGACGTCCCCCGTACGACGATCGTGAACCTGGAACTGGGCCGCCGCACGTCGATCGACCTGGGCGAATTCCTGGTCCTGGCCCAGGTGCTGGACGTGCCGCCCATCGCCCTGCTGTTCCCCCTGGGAAGCGCCGAAGACATCGAGGTCCTCCCGGGCCGCACGGTCGGCCCGTGGGACGCGCTGACCTGGTTCACCGGGGAGACCCGTCAGACAGCCGTCCCGCCCGAGGGCTCCCCCCAGGCGGTGCTCGACACCTACCGCGCGCACGCCGACGCTCTGGCCGCCGCCCTCGTAGCCACCAACCTGGCCCAGGAACGCCGCCGCAAAGCCACCACCGTCCTGGACGAGGAGCGCCGCGCCGCCCTGCTCCACCTGGCCGGGCAGTACGAACAGCTGGCATTCGACGACGCCCGGGGGCTGCGCGCCTTCCGGATCGCCATGCGCGAACAGGGACTCACCCCCCCGGCCCTGCCCACCGAACTTCGGTTCGTCGACGACAACGACACACAAGGCGAGGCGCGCTCCTGAACGGCAGCACGACCCGGCGCTGCTCCTGCCGGAACCCCGGGACGCAGAAGAACTACGGAGCGTCCTGCCCGAAACTGACCAACAGACGCCACGGCCGGTGGGCCGTACGCTCCGAACTCCACAACCGGGCGGACGGAACCCGGCGCGAATACCGGCGCAGCGGCTTCCCGGACAACGACCAGGCCAAGGAACACCTGGGTGCGGTGGGTGCCCTGCTGGCCATCCCCTCGGCCCAGGACCTCGACGGGCAGTTGGCCGTCAGTGACCTGCTCGAAGCGTGTGCGAAGGCCAAAACCGACCTCCCCGACTACGACGAGACCCGTCGGCGGTTCCTGACCGGCCAGCCCCTCACCAGCAGCACGACCGTCGGCGACTGGCTCCGGCTGTGGCTCGACGGGCGCAAGGCCCTACGCGTCACCGGCGTCAAGCGCTACGAGTGCGACATCCGCGTCCACCTCGTGCCGCACCTGGGGACGCTCCCCCTCAATCAGCTCCGTGTCCACCACCTCGACACGATGTTCTCCGCCATCAATGAGGCGAACATCGAGATCCAGGAGCAGAACGCCCTGCGGCGGGCAGCCGTCGACGAGCTCAGGACGATCCCGTGGAAGGGTGCCGAAGACCGGGCCCGGCGCGCGGACATCCGCCCCGCGATCAAAGCGCTGCCGCCGTTCCGGCGCGTCACGGGGCCTGCGACCCAGGGCCACATCCGCGCGACCCTGCGCGCCGCCCTGAACGTGGCGATCGCGCAGCAGGTCATCACGTTCAACCCCGCCGAGCACGTGGAACTGATCTCGGCGAAGAAGCCCAAAGGCCTGGTGTGGACCGACGAACGCGTGGCCTTCTGGGGAGAGACCGGCCGCAAGCCGTCACCGGTCATGGTGTGGACGCCCGCCCAGACCGGGCGCTTCCTCGACTTCGTCGCCGACCACCGCCTCTACGCCCTGTGGCGCCTGATCGCCTTCCGGGGCCTGCGTCGCGGCGAAGCGTGCGGACTGCGCTGGATGGACCTCGACGCCAAAGCCGGCGCCCTGTCAGTCGCCACCCAGCTCATCCAGGACGGCTGGAAGGTCATCGAGGGCGAACCCAAGACCGACAGCGGCGTACGCGTCGTCGCCCTCGACGCCGAGTCCCTCACCGATCTCGACACCCACCGCCGGCAGCAGCTCAAGGCCCAACCCGCCTGGCACACCGGATGGATCGAGACCGGGCGCGTCTTCACCCAGGAGGACGGCTCCTGGCTCCACCCCGGCAAGCTGAGCACGCTCTTCGAGCGGCTCATCACCCAAGCAGCCCTGCCGCCGATCCGGCTGCACGACCTCCGCCACGGCGCGGCCACCCTCGCCCTCCTCGCCGGCGTCGACATCAAGATCGTCTCGGAGATGCTCGGCCACTCCGACACCCGCATCACCCGCGAGATCTATCAGGCCGTCCTGGACGAACTCGCCCGCGAGGCCGCCGAGAAGGTCGTCCGCCTCGTCCCCCGCACCCAACGGCGGGGTGCCACGGCGCCCGCCGAAGTCCTGTCGGCGTGAGGCACCCTCGTCGGGTCTGGTGAATACCGCCACCAGACCCGACGGGTCCAGACGAATGCGACCAGGCCCGTCGGCTCCGCAACAACGACGGGCTTGGCACTGTTGCGAGTACGCAAGCTGAATGAGTCGTGGAGCGGCGAATACTGGCCATCCACAGGTTCGTGATTCGTTCTCGCCCATGCGGAGCGGACGCACCGTCAGTCTCCGCGGACAGGTCGACAAACAGTTCACCCCTGAACGCACGGAGCGGACAACATCCGGCGCCACACAGTCCCAGCAGGTACGAGGTGTCGTCGCGCGGGCGCAGGGCGAGTCGGCCGGCGGGCTGTGGCTGCCGCCTGCCCTCGCGCCTGCGAACTGAAGCGGTCACACACCCGCCGAACAGCTACCCGTGCTCGGCGTGCCTGCCGAGATCCCGCCAACTCGGTGCTCACGAGCTCGACGAGAATGACCCCAGGGGTGGAATCACATCGAAGTACCACAGGAGCAACGGAATCCCGACGCTACCGAAGAGCGCGCCGAGCACGAATCCCGCCGCCCCCGCGGCCTCATGGACAAGCGATGACGGCCCACCCACCACAACCCCGAGCGGGATACCCGCCATCGCCGCGAAGAACAGCGCAAGGCAGACACCGAGAGGGAAGCTGACCCAAGGCAGGGTCATCTCGCCGTCCACGACACGACGCACGATCGCGGCCGTCAGGGCCGCGTTGTAGATCGTCCAGGCACCTACCACCACAAGAGCGACCGCGATCGCGACCAGGCCCAGCACCACCATGAACAGGATCGCTGCCCACTCGCCGATCCTTCGCATGCGATTCTCCCGGGACCGACTCGACGCAGGTGCCTTGAGCTCCACCCCCAACGGTAGCGAGGCCCCCACCAGCTGCCTACCTGGGTCGGCGTACTCCCTGAAGTACAAAGACGCGTACGGGCTTTGTCACTTCCCGACAAGACAAGAGGCAGCAGACGACGACCCCTCGCGCACCCCTCCCGCACAGACGCCGCGCTCATGCGCTCCCCTTGCGCTCCCCTTGGATTTCCGGGGCCTGCACGACGTGCCCCCGCCCGCCCCAAAAACGTCACGGAAAAGCAAAAACCCCAGGTCAGCGAGTTGCCAACCTGGGGTTCTCTGGGGCCGCCTTCGGGATTCGAACCCGAGACCTACGCATTACGAGACCATGAGTGATCGTGGTGCGTGGTGCCTGCTCGTGCTGCTGAGTGACGTTTTGCCAGATCAGAGCATGTGCGGCCGGTTGAACCGTGCCGCCTCGTATCACGCCGTCCAAAGGCGTCCGGCCACCGGCTGGCCACCGAGACCGGTGCCAGAGATGCCAAAGGGTCAGTGCCCAGAGGTTGTCAACCTCCCACAGGCGCTCCTTCGGGCAGCCCCCTGCTCCCGGCGGACGGCCCAGCAGGGAGCCCTCCCACCGCAGCCGGTGCCGGGCACGCTGATCGTCGATTTCTCAGGCCGACGGCCCACCGAGCCGGTCCGAACTCGGCCTCTCCAGGGACATCACCGGGGATCTTGGCACTCATGCCGGCCTCACCGGCAACTACAACGACCATTTTGAGACCGCACATTCTCTCACCAGCCATCGACACAAGGCCTCGATCCCAGTACCCACCTCCTACTGGGATCTTGCGCTAGGTGCGAACAGTCGCCCACTGCGCCCGTGAGCGAGAGATCATCGGGACATGCAGATCTTGGTATTGGGTGGTTCGGTGTTCCTAGGGCGGGCTTTCGTTGCGGAGGCCAGGCAGCGCGGGCACGAGGTGACAATCTTCAACCGCGGGCTGTCCGGGACGGATCCGGCTGGGGTGGAAGTGCTGCGCGGGGATCGCGAGGTCGGGGATGATCTGCGGCGACTGGTTGAGGGCCGGCACTGGGATGTCGTCGTGGACACCTGCGGGTTCCACCCGCAGGTAGTCGGGGAGTCCGCACGGGCGCTCTCCGGCCATGCCGGAGCGTATCTGTTCATTTCATCTTTCCATGCCTACGCCGACTGGCCGGCCGAGCCCTTGGACGAGGGCTCGCTCCGGCATGCGTGTGCGCCGGACGCCGAGCCCGACGATGTGGTCTACAACGCGCTCAAGGCGGGCTGCGAACGCACCGTCGAGGAGTTCTTCGACGGCGACTCACTGATCCTCAACCCGGGTCTGATCATCGGCCCGTACGAAAACACGGGCCGTCTTCTGTGGTGGCTTGAGCGGATAGCGCGCGGCGGTCAGGTGCTGGCGCCAGGCAGTGCGGACCGGTCGACGCAGCTCATCGATGCCCGGGACATCGCTGCCTTCGGACTCGACCGGATCGAGGCGGGGGCCACCGGGCGCTATCTGGTGACCGGGACCATCGGGGCCGCCACGTTCGGCGAGCTGCTGGCGAACTGCGCCAAGGTGACCGGCTCGGACGCCGAGGTGGTCTGGGTGGATGAGTCCTTCCTCCTGGAGAAGGAAGTCGCCGTATGGACGGGACTGCCGATGTGGGCCGTGGACCAACCCGTCATGGCGGGTACCTGGCTTGTGTCCTCGGAAAAGGCGCTGGCAGCCGGGCTTCACTGCCGTCCCCTCACCGAGACGATCCGTGACACCTGGGAGTGGTTGCAGACCAGGGGCCCGGCGGCCGGACCGTACAAGCAGGGCACGACGCTTCTCGGAATCGAGCCGGAGCGGGAGCGGCGGATCCTCGAGGAGTGGAACTTGCTGCATGGCAGCGAGGTCGTATGAGGACCGGAAAAGCACCCGGGGAGCGCACCCTGTACGACTGGTTCGCCGCCTCGGTCGAGGAGTACGGTGGCCTGTCCGCGCTCGAGGTGGACTCGGACCGGCTCAGCTACGACCAGTTGCACTACCTGGCGGATGGGCTCGCCTCCGAGATCCTGGACGCCTTCGGCGGGAAGACGCCGAGCCGCGTCGGTCTGCTGGCCTCACGCAGCCTGCTGGCGTATGCCGGATATCTGGCGATCCAGCGGCTGGGCTGCACCGTCGTACCGCTCAATCCGGCCTTCCCCGCTTCGCGGATGGCCCTGGTCGCCAAAGCCGGAGAGCTGGACCTGGTGCTGGCGGACGGTGGGCTGCCAGGGCCCGACGGCACCGGGGCGGCAGGTCCGTTCCCCGTGCCCATGCTGCGCATCGACGCCGCTCGGCTGGCTTCGCTGAGCACTCCTGGGAGGCGCGAAGCTCGGATGCCGGATCTTTCGGCGGCGGGCAAGGCCAATCCGGACGATTACGCCTACGTACTGTTCACCTCAGGGTCGACGGGTACGCCCAAAGGCGTGCCGATCAAGCACCGCAACATCTCCGATTACCTCACCCATGTCATCGGCCGCTACGAGCTCGGGCCGTGACTGTTTTGGATGGTCGGTGAGCTGCGGTCTGGTGCGGAGTGGTCTTGCCTGGCCGGTAGATTGATCTTGTGACCGACGCTCAGCAGCAGCC
>NZ_JBXAWK010000094.1:0-14380 GCF_057291755.1 Kitasatospora sp. UYEF31 | reverse complement strand
GCCCTACCCGCCGCAGCCTGACCCACCACCACCCGGCCCCACCACACCCCCGACACACCACCCCCAGCCCGAACCCCCGACAACGTGACAACACCCTCACGACAGTTCGCGGTTGCGAGCGGTGGCTGCGCGGTCTCGGGACCGCGCAGCCACCGTCCGACTACAGCTGTTCGGGTGCGGTGATGCCGAGCAGGCTCATGCCGGTGGTCAGGGTCTGTCCGGCCAGTCGGCAGAGCAGGAGCCGGTTCTCGGTGACCTCCTGGCTGGGGGCCTTGAGTACCGGGCACTTCTCGTAGAAGGTCGCGAAGGTCGAGGCGACCGCGTAGAGGTAGGCGCACAGGCGGTGAGGCTCGTAGGACTCGGTGGCCTGGGCGAGAGTCTCGCCGAACTCGTCCAGCAGCAGCCCGAGCGCGCGCTCGGCGGGCTCCAGCGCGATCTCGGGGTGCGCGGCAGGGGCAATGCCCTCGGGTGCCTTGCGCAGGATGGACTGGATGCGGGCGCCTGCGTACTGGAGGTAGGTGCCGGTGTCGCCGGTCAGAGAGACCATACGGTCCGCGTCGAAGACGTAGTCGCGGGTCCGCGAGGTGGACAGGTCCGCGTACTTGACCGCGCCGATGCCTACTTGGCGGGCGCGCACCTCCAGCTCCTCCTCTCCGAGGTGGGGGCTCTTCTCGGCGACGATGGTGCGGGCGCGGTCAACTGCTTCGTCGAGGAGGTCCATCAGTCGCACGGTGTCACCCGAGCGGGTTTTGAACGGCTTGCCGTCCTTGCCCAGGACGGTGCCGAACGGCAGGTGCAGGGTCTCGACGCGGTCGGGCAGCCAGCCGGCGCGGCGGGCGGCGGCGAAGACCATCCGGAAGTGGAGTGCCTGGCGGGCGTCCACGACGTAGAGCATGCGGTCCGCGCCGAGGACGTTCACCCGGTCCCGGATCGCGGCCAGGTCGGTGGTCGCGTACCCGTATCCGCCGTCGCTCTTCTGGACGATCAGCGGCAGCGGCTTGCCCTCGGGGTCCTTGATGTCGTCGAAGAAGACGCACAGCGCGCCCTCGGAGCGCACAGCGACGCCGGACGACTCCAGGTCCCGGCACACCTGGGCGAGAACCGGGTTGTAGGCGCTCTCGCCGACCGCGTCGGCGTCCTCCAGCAAGACGTCCAAGCGGGCGTAGACGGCTTCGAAGTAGCGCTTGGACTCCTCCACCATCTCCTGCCATACCGCGAGGGTCTGCGGGTCGCCGGCCTGGAGGGCAACCAGGCGCTTGCGGGCCCGGTCGGTGAACTCCTCGTCGCTGTCGAACTTGGCGCGCGAGGCACGGTAGATCCGGTTGAGCCGGGACATCGACGGTCCGTCGGTGGCAGCGTCCGCCTCCGTCTCGTCCTGCTCGTCGGGGTGCTCGACGAGGAACTGGATGAGCATGCCGAACTGGGTGCCCCAGTCGCCGATGTGGTTGCGGCGGATGACCTTCTCGCCGCCGAACTCCAGGATCCGGGTGAGCGCGTCGCCGATGACGGTCGAACGCAGGTGCCCGACGTGCATCTCCTTGGCGACGTTGGGCTGGCTGTAGTCGATGACCGTGGTGCCGGGCCGCTCCGCGGTGGGCGTGCCCAGGCGCGGGTCGGCGAAGCGGGCGGCGACCTGGGCGGTGATCGCGGCGTCGGCGATCGTCAGGTTCAGGAATCCGGGCCCGGACAGCTCGCGGGAGGCGATCACGTCGTCGTCGTGCAGGTGCTCCAGGACGAGGGCGCCGAGCTCGCGCGGGTTGCCCTTGCGCTGCTTGGCCAGGCCGAGGATGCCGTTGGCCTGGAAGTCGGCGCGGTCGCTTCGTCGCAACTGGGGGTCCACGGACGCCGGGGCCTCGCCCTGGGGCAGGGCGGCGGTGATGGCGTCGGCGACGCGCTGGCGGACTGCTGCGGCGAGCGAAGGAACCGTGGGCATGGGCTGCTTGGCCGTTTCCGTGAGAGGACCGGGCTTCTGAAGGAAGGCGGGCTTGCGGGCCTTGAGGTTCGGGCCGACGGAGCCTCGCTCCGGTCGAAGTATCCCATGCTCCAGGTCGGCAAACCGAGAGGGTTATTCAGAACGTCTCCGGTGAGGCAGCGAACACCGGTCCTTGATCCGCGGAACCGCAACGGCAACAGCCCCACACCTGCTACGACTTGAGTGTTGAGATCGAGTCGAACGGGGGCGGGGCTGTTGAGGTTCAAGCTTACATCGAAACTGTCGGACACGGAGCTGGAGAGCCTGGTGGCGGGGGTGGCCGAAGTCCTGGACCGTCCCTGGTCGTCCGGACGTGGGCGGCCCCGGGCGTTGTCCCTGTCCGCGGCGGTCGAGGTCACGGTGATCTATCTACGGCGAAACCTCCCCGAGGAGGTGATCGCCGGTATGTACGGTGTCGCGCAGGCGACCGTCTCGCGTGTCGTCACCGCGCTGACGGGACCGATCGCCGCGGTGACCCGGGCGCTGGTGCCGACGCCGGCGGACGCCGCGGAACACATCAGAGGTGGGATCGCCCTGGTGGACGGCACGTTGGCCCCGGTGTGGAGTTGGGCCGGGCACCCCCGGTTGTGGGCGGGGAAACACAAGACCACCGGGTTCAACGTCCAGGTCGTCACCGACCGCACCGGAGCGGTCCTCTACGTTGGTGAGCCGGTGGAAGGGTGCGCCCATGACATGCGGGCGCTGAGGGAGACCCCCGTCGAGGCACTGTTGGCCCTGGCCGGGACGGTGATCGCGGACAAGGGTTACAGCGGTGCCGGGTACCTCACCCCACGCCGCAAACCGGAGGGTGACGAACTCACCACCGCCGACCAGGCCTTCAACAACGAGGTCAGCCGCCTCCGTGTCCCGGTCGAACGCGCCATAGCCAACCTGAAGGTATGGAGGGTGCTCCACACCGACTACCGCCGCCCCCTGGAGACCTTCCTCGAAACCTTCCACGCGGTCATCGGCCTGTACTTCCTTCAACAGACTTCTGAATAACCCTCCGAGTCTCAGTGCCCCCCGGCCCGGTCGGATGATTCCTGTCGTTCCGCTGACATGCGCCTTCCTGTGTACATATTCTGACGCAGATTCAGTGCTAGTTGGCTCACGCTCGATCCGGACATGCCCCACCCCTGCGGCGAGAGGGCGAGACGTGACCGACCGCCTGACGAGCGCTGATCCGCGCGAGGCTATGAGGAAGGCCGCCCTTGCGGCCTACGCCAGACCCGCCGCTGCGGCAGATCAGCTGCCAGGGCTGATGGACTTCGACGACCGCTTCCGGAACATCGCCGCGGGGCATCACCGCTTCGTGGGCAAGCGTCTGGCCTTCGGACAAGCCCAGTCGGAGCAGAACCGGGCGCTGGACGCTTCCGCCCTGCTTCGTTCCTCAAAGGCTGCCGGGTTCGGCGCACTGCGAGTGGTTGTTCCTGAGCTGGTTCCGATCGGAGACGGCACAGCAGCGCTCGTGAGCCCCTGGCTGGGCCTGCCACTGTCGATGGGCAGCGGCCCAGGGGCGGCCGACCTTCCCGGCGAGGACGAGATCCAGGGGTTGCTCACCCTGTTGCTGAGCCGGGGAGTGGATGCACCAGGTTGTGTGCCGCGCAATCTATTCCAGCACCCGGAGGTCCTGTGGCTGATCGACTGGGAGGACGCGGTGGTCCGGTCGGCCCCCGCCCGCCCGAGCGTGCTGTCGACGATGAAGTGGGACCTGGGCTGGGGTGACCTGCTCGGCCGCGATCCGCGACTCCGTGAGCGCTTCGTCGCGCTGAAGGCAGAGGACGAGCCGGCAATCGACGGTTTCGAGCGGACGTTACGGGGCTGGCTGCCGCCTGGGCTGACTGTCGACCAGGTGCGCGCGCACGGGGTTTCCCTGACCCTGGCGAGCGAACTGCCACTTGTGGACCGCACAGGCCCGACGCTGTCTGCTACTCCCGCGAAAGTAGGGCACCTTAGCGAGGACGTACTTCCTCTGCGGCTCGGCGTGTTCCACACCGTGCTCACCGCACGACTACGGGATGAATTCGGCGAAGAGGGATACGCGCGCCTGCTCCGGCACCTTCCCTCCCCCGAACAGACTGCACAGGGATCTGCCCGCCAGGCAATTACCGACCTGCGCCGGAGTTGGACCATCGGTCTGCTTGCGGAAGCCGAGAGCCTGTTCCCCGGCAGCAGTCGGCAGCACGGGACAGACCGCGCGACTTTCCCCGACCTGGCAGAGGAAGCCCTGCGGCTCTGCGCTGCGCGCGGCTGGCAGACGGCCCTGCGCCGGGCTGCGGTAGCGGAAGCGCTCCTGGAGCGGGTTGGCGACCTGGTCTTGAAGACCCTGGACCTGGCGGGACTCGACGTCCTGGTGCGCGGCTCGTGCGCGCAGGGCGTGATGGGGGCGCGCAGTGACATCGACTTCGAACTGAGCTCACCCGTGCATCCTCGTGGCCATGGCCCCGTGGAGGAACTCATCGGCGAGATCCTCGAACAGCTCGGCTTCGCCTGCGAGGGGTCAGTAGCCAGACCCGAAGAGACGGACATCAGCTCCGCTGACGGATCCGCGACTCGTGATCTGCACGAGTGGATGGAACTCCGCCGTCCCGGCGGAGACGTCCACGATCCCGGCTGGATGGAGCCACTGGTCGCCGTCTCGCTGCCGCTGCTGGCTGCCCGCACCAGCCAGTACGAACGCACCCTGGACAGCACTGCGGAATTCGCGAGCGGCGACGCCGCTGCGAAGCAGATTTGGTTCGAAGTACGTGCCGCCGTGGCTCGCCTGGTGTTCCGGTCCGAGCGCTGGACCCACCCGCCTGTGCGGCTCGACCGGCAGCTCCAGTTGCTGCCCGAGCTGATCGGGCGAGCAGAAGCCGACGAGCTGACCAACCTCTGCCGCGCCGCTTTCGCCCTGCGCGAGACCTCGGCGGCGGCAGTGGACCGCGCCGCATGCCGGGAAGTCAGCGCCCGACTTCTGGGGCTGCGCGCCCGTCTTGCCCTCCCTGGCCCCAGCTGAACAGCAGTCCCTGCCCACCTTCAGAGGAGCACCCCTCATGATCAGTGACGAGCAGCTCGACGCCAAGGCTGACCCCAGCCACCTGACCTTCACCGACGGGCATGTGTTCCACGTGCTGGGCGGCCAGATCACCGCTCCCGATGCCGCGTGCCCCTGCGCGGCGCCAGAACCCATCCACCAAATCACCTCCTACCGGGAGGCGTACCCGCAGCTCCAGCTCTCGCTCACGGACTCGTGCAACATGGGCTGCACCTACTGCTCGTTCCGGGACCGGGTGCATGCGGACGGCAAGCCGGTGACGATCCCGGTGGAAAACGTCCTGGCGGGCGTCGAGGCCCACCGCAAGCGGCTGGTGGCCGAGGACGCCCGCTACAGCCGCGTCGACTTCGGCCTGGCCGGCGAGACGATGCTGGTGCGCCACATGCACGACCAGGTGCAGGCCATCGTCGCGGAGGGACTGGCCGACTCCCCGGTGACGGTGGTGTGGGCCGGGCCGATGGTCACCAACGCGACGCTCTCCATGACCGCAGAACTCGCAGACCGGCTCGGCCCTCCCCAGGACATCAGCCTGGACGGGCCCCGCGAGATCCACGACCGGGTGCGCTTCTACACCAACGGCCGCGGCGGCACCTACGACCACGTCCGCAGCGTGCTGGACCGAGTCCTGGCCCGCACCCCCGACATGGGCGTCTCCTCGGTGCTGACCGCGTACTGCACGGACTTCACCATGATCTTCCGCCACCTGTTCGAGGAGGTGGGGGCCCGCAACATCTACATGAAGCCGGTCAACGCCACCCACGACAAGGAGTACGCCCTCAACGCAGAGACACTCCCCGCGTTCATGCGCGGCTATCAGGACCTCGTGGACCACATCCTGACCCAGACGCCGGAGGGCATCCTGGCCCGGCTCCTCGCGCTGAACAGCGAAGACTTCTTCATGCGGTTCTTCTACCGGGTGAAGGACCGCGCGGCGCAGGTCTACCGCTGCGGTGCCGGCAAGAGCGGCACCTACGTCGACACCAACGGGAAGCTCTACCCGTGCGCCCACTTCATCGGGAAGTCCGGCTGGGACATTGGCCACGTCAGCACAGGGGTCGAGGACTCCGCGCGCACCCAGTACCTGGACCTGGTGGTCGACGACCGCCCTGGCTGCTCGACCTGCTCCTCGCGCTACGTCTGCGGAGGCGGCTGCTACTACCAGGCGGTCCTAGCGAACGACGACATCACCTCTCCCGACCAGGTCAAGTGCGACCTGATTCGCTTCCTGACCCGGCTGTCCGTGCGCCTGACGGTGGAGCTGCGCGAGCGGCATCCGGAAGTACTGGACGCGCTGCCGTCCCCGTACGGAATCGCCACCGCGCTGGTGCAGGCCGCCCCGGAAACCGTCTACGAGCCCGTGGCCCGGCTGCGAGCGGCCGAAGACCCGACCACGGTGACGATGGCCTTGGGCGGCCCCGGCCGCATCCGTAGCGGACTGCTCGGATCGCCGGAGCTCGACCTGCGCATCGAGCTTGCTGCGTCGGAACCGTCGGAGCCGGAAGGCCCGAAGCTCAGCCTCGCCATTCGCCTCGGCGAGCACCCGGAGCACGTCAAGTCCCTGCGCCTGAGGTTCGAGCCATTGGGCCCGGGCGCATTCACGCTGCACGACCTGGCAGCCGGCCAGCCCGGCCCGAAGGCCGCTCAGCTGCGCTGCGACCGCGAGGCACTGCAGATCCTCCGAGTCCCCACGGAGCGCTTCCGCCAGATTCCCCACCCCGACCCGGTGTGGGAGGACGTCCCCCAGGCCGTCGCGACGTGGAGCGACGATGCCGTGCACCTTGAACTGCCGCTGGGCACGCTGGTGGACATCGGAGGGCCCATCGGATTCAACGTCCTGGTCGACTTCACCGACGGCGGCTGGACTGCCCTCACCCTGCACGAGCCCTTGGCCGTCCTGGAGCCGGCCACAGTAGGAACGCTGGCCCTCACCGGCCCCGAAGCCCCAGCCGGCAGCACCACGCCGGCGCACCGATCCGCAGTCAACACGGTCCTGCCCGACGGCCTCGTCCCGCTGAGCCGGTGGGCCGGCCTCCAGGGCAACACCTGCTGATGGCAAGGGAGGTGAGGACCATGCACGTACTGCTGACCAGTCACCGCTTCCGTCAGATGGACGCCGGAGGCACCGAGATCCTCGTCCACGACCTCGCCTCCGCGCTCCTGGCGCGGGGCTTGGAAGTCTCCTGGATGGCGCCGGGCCCGCTACCGCCGCAGAGCCTGACGCTGCCGGGTTGCGCCTACCTGCCGCTGCCCGCCATCCCCGCCCAGGGGTACCCCGCTGGCTGGCATCGACATGAACGCCGATTCGTCGCACCGGCCCAACGGCTGCTTCGTTCCCGGCCGCCCGTGGACATCGTGCACGTTCTGCACTTCGCCCGGACCGGCCTAGAGTTCCTGAGCTGCCAGGCCCTGCGTGAAGTGCCGGAGCTTGCCACCCTCACCGACTACACCGCCGTCTGCCCCGACCATCAACTGATGAAGCGTCACAGTAACCAGCTGTGCCGCGCAGGCGCCCCGTCGAAAGAGTGTCTGACCTGCATCCAGTCGCCCTTCTCCGCGCCTCGCGACGTCGACAGCTGGAGGAGCCGCAACCGCTCCTGGCTCAACGAGAGCGTGGCCGCGTACTGGGTGCAGACACCTCACCAGGCCGCCCAGTTCGCTAACGCCGGGATCAGCGCCCGCCACCTGGTGCGTGACCGCGCCTGCTACGGCCTGCCCAAGGATTGGCCACCCCCATCGCCAGCGGAGAGCCCCAGAAGCGCTGATGAGTACCTGCTCTTCCTCGGGCGGTGTTCCCCGGAGAAGGGGCTGCACCTGCTCCTCGACGCGTACCGCCGGTCGGCCACCGAGCTGCCGCTGGTCCTCGCCACGGTGCCGGACGACGCCGAGTACGAGACCCGGCTGCGGGTCGTAGCGGCCCAGGACCCGCGCATCCGCTGGCAGCCCCCAACCGGGCGCGCCGAGGTCGGCCCTCTCCTGGCCGGGGCCCGAGCACTCCTGATCCCCTCGCTGTGGCTGGAGAACCACCCGATCGTCGCCCACGAGGCACTCGCCCTCGGCACCCCGGTGCACTGCTCGGCCGTGGCCTCCATGGAACACCTCGCCCAGGTGCCCGGACTCCACCTCGTCGAGGACTTCGCTAAGGCCACTGCCTGGGCGACCGTGATCGACGATCTCAGCCTCGCACCCGACCGGCGTCCTGCCCCGGCCCATGCCGCACTCCAGCAGGCGTTCGAGGACTTCGTCGACGAGACCGTCAGCGTCTACACCAAGGTGGCCGCCCGATGAGCAGACAATCCCCTCCGACGGCCGTGCCCGACCGCTTCCGCAGGTTCCTGGTCAGCGACGACTTCGACCGCTACGGCCTGACTCCCGGCCACCCGGCGCCGTCACCCAAGTACCTCCAGGTTGAGCTCACCGATCTGTGCAATCTCGCCTGCGCGGGCTGCGTACGCGCCGTCCACACCAGCACCGGAAGCCACCTCGACCTGGAAGCCTTCACCCGCCTCCTGGACGACCTCCCCGACCTGGGACACGTCTCCTTCGTCGGCGCTGGCGAGGCGCTGATGCTGAACGACTTCGCCGACTACGTCCGCGCCTGCACCAGCCGCAAGGTGTTGAGCTCAACCAACACCAACGGGCTGCTCGCACGCCGACGGCTCACCAAGGCCCTGGACGCCGGCCTGGGGATGCTCGCGGTGAGCGTCGACGGGGCCAGCGACACCACGCTGGCCCTCATGCGCTCCGGCCTGCGACTGAGCCAGCTCACCTCGGCCTTGGACCATGCCGTCGAGCTGACCCGGCAACGAGACACCTCCCTGTCCGCCGCCGTCACCCTCTCCACAGACAACCTGCCCGAGTTCCCCGCGATCCTCGACTTCGTCGCCGAACGCGGCATCCGCCGAGTCACCGTGGAGAGCCTCCACCACTGGGGCGAGGACAAGTCCCTCAACGCCCTGTCGCTGTTCTCGGCACCGGCCGTCGACGTCGTACCGCACATCGAAGACGGTCTCGCCCGCGCTGAGAGCCTCGACCTGGCGCTGACGATCTTCGACTACAGCCGACTCGCCGATCCCGCAGCGGCCCAGGCGGTGTGCCCCTGGCCCTGGGACGCGGCCTACCTCACCCGCGACGGCGAGGTGACGCCCTGTTGCATCCACATGGAGGCCGCCCCTGACAGAAGCAACGTCCTGGGCGACATCACCACCAGCGCCATCGCCGACATCTGGACCTCGCCCACCTACGACGCCTTCCGTGAGTCCTTCACCTCCGGACCCGCCTGGAGCTCCTGCCAGGATTGCGTCTACCGAATGGAGTTCGGACGTGTCTGACCACCACCACCCCCGCCCGGCCCTCCTGGACGCCGAACACACCGCGCTGCTGCACCAGGCGGTCGACCTCGGCCTCGGCTTCGCCTCCGGGCGACTTCGCGAGGACCGGGTACTGCGCCACGCTACCCCCTCCGAACTCATCAAACGGCTGGCCGGCCCGCTGCCCCGACAGGGCGTCGCCTCCGAACAGGAACTGATCGACCTCCTCGCCGAGATCGCCAGCTGGTCGGTCTCCCAGGCCGATCCCCGCTACCTCGCCTTCCCCGACACCGGGAACAGCGTCGCCGGGCTGGCCGCCGAGATCGTCGCCGCCTTCCTCAACCAGAACCTGATCGCCTTCGACCGCAGCGCCCCAGCCGCCAGCGTCATCGAGGCCCAGCTGATCGTGTGGCTGCGCGAGGTCATCGGCTTCGACGCCCCGCCCCTGACCGACTACCAGGGACTCCGATCCCTGGGCGGAATGTGGACCTCCGGTGGCAACATGAGCAACCACACCGCAGTGACCGTCGCCCTCGCCCACTCCTTCCCCGAGATCCGAAAGTCGGGACTGCGCTCACTGCCGCAGCGCCCCCTCATCCTGCTGGCCAGCGGAGTGGAGCACTTCTCCTACCTGTCCGCGGCACAATCCCTCGGGCTGGGCGAAGAGGCGCTGCTGTGGGCACCGCCGCGCAACGACTTCACCAGCGACCCCGACTCCATGGCAGCGCTGCTGGAGAACCCGCCAGACGACAGCCGCATCGTGATGGTGGTCGGAGTGGCCGGCAACTGCCGCACCACCGGAATCGACGACCTCCAGGCCTTGGCCGACCTCTGCGAACGGCACGGCGTCTGGTTCCACGTGGATGCCTGCCACGGAGGCAGCCTGCTGTTCTCCCCGAGCCTGCGCCAACCCCTTGCCGGAATCGAACGCGCCGACTCCGTCGCCCTGGATCCGCACAAGGGACTGTTCGTCACCTACCCCTCCAGCTACGTCCTCTTCCGCGACCCGGACACCCTCGGCCGCCTCGCCCGCTACCCCGACCGAGCTGACGACCCCGACTGCCTAGACCTGGGCCTGATCACACCCTTCTACGGCTCGCGCGGATTCGAGTCCCTCAAGCTCTGGGCGCTGCTCCAGCACCAGGGGACCGAAGGCATCGCCCGTCTCGTCGAATCCCGTCACGCCACCTACCTGAGCATGACCACGATGCTCGACCGTGTCGGATGCTTCCAGGCACTGGGCACCTCCGACTTCTACCGCCACGCCTTCGTCTTCCTGCCGCCCGCCGCCGCCCAGCTCCTCGCCGAGCTGCGCGGCCAGGGGGTGGCTCTTCCCCGCCTCCGAGCGGTCGTCTCCCGCTACACCGGAGAGTTCTCCGAGCGCCTTTACCGCAGCGGCCTGGCCGCCTTCGACCACTTCGCGCTCCTGGACCTCGCCGACCGCGTCGGCCTCGGCCGTGACAGCAAATACGAGGTGATGGGGATGTGCGTCGGCCACCCCGAGATCGACGCCTCCACCGAGGCAGCCATCGAAAGGGCGCTGGGCGACGTCGCCGCAGGCCTGGCCGAGCCGATGCTCGAAGCACTGCGGTCCCTGGCAACCGGGCCCGTACCCGAACCTACGCCCCCAGACGACCCCACCCCCTCATCCGCGCCCCTCAGCCCGGCAAGCTGGTAACCCATGGCCTATCCGCCCCTGTTCACCATCTCCTACCTGGTACACGCCGACGTGCCGCTCCTCCGCCGAACGGTGCCGACCACCCTCGACGCCCTGTGCCGGAACACGAAACACCCCTACGACCTGATCCTCGTCGTCGACGGCGCCGAGTCCGCCCCCCTCGCCGAGATCCAGGCACTCGCCCACGACACCTGGGGATTCGACGAGGTTCGGCTGCGCTGGCGCGACCGGCACCGGGCAAGCGGCGACCAGGCCAACAACATCCACACCCACCTGTCCCTCACCAAGAGCCGCTTCCTGATCACTGTGGAGGGCGACGTTGCGGCCTTCCGCCCCGACGCCGACGCCTCGGTCGACGTCCTCGACACGATCGTCAGTACCTTCGACGCCTGCCTCGAGCTCGCGCTCGCGCAACGCATCGACGACCACGACTGCTGGCAGTGGACCCTCGAAAACGCCAACGCACCCCTTGCCCCCGGCATCCGCTCGGTCAACCGGGTCTCCTCGCACTTCCTCATCTACGACACCCACCGCGCCCAGCAGGTCATAGAGGCCGCCGGCGGCATCCCCGGCGACGCCTTCCACGACGACGCCACCCACTGGTTCAACTACGAGGACTGGCTCTCCCGCACCTTCGCCCAGCCCCAAGGCCCCGGCATCGGCTACCTGGAACAGCTGCCGCTACGCGTCTACCACTGCGACGAGAAGACCGGCCCCGGCTCGGCCCACTACCGGCGCGACCTGGCCACCCGCCTGGCCGTATTCGAGCGCAGAGCAACCGAAACCGCCGCCCTCACCGGAGAGGACAGTCATGCCTGACGAATCGCGCCTCGTGCCGTCCCCGGTCTTCCTGCTCTCCCCGATCCGCTCCGGATCCACCCTGCTGCGCTGCATTCTCGGCTCACACCCGCAGATCCACGCACCCCACGAACTGCACCTAGGCGGCCTGGAGGTCCGCGCCGACGACGAGTTCACCGAACTGGCACTCAATACCCTCCGCCTCACACCGCAGGACCTGCGCCACCTGCTGTGGGACCGGCTGCTACACCGCCAACTGACGGCCAGCGGCCGCCCGATCCTGGTGGAGAAGTCCCCAGGAAACGTCTTCATCCACCCCGACCTGCTCGCCTGCTGGCCACAGGCGCGATTCCTGATCCTTCGCCGCCACCCTGCCGCCATCGCCGACTCCATCGTCCGAGCGGGCGACGCCAAGGACCTCGAAGAGGCCGCCCTCATCGTGGACAAGTTCGCCACGGCATTGGAAGCAGCAGCCGCCAACTCGCCCGGCGCCGCGAACGTCACCTACGAGAACCTGACCGCCGACCCCGAAGCAACCTGCCGGCACCTCTGCGACTTCCTCGGCATCACCTGGAACCCGGACATGCTCGACTACGGCCGCCAAGACCACGGCCCCTTCACTTACGGCATCGGCGACTGGTCAAAACAGATTCGCTCCGGATACGTCCAGGCCCCAACCCCGTTGCCCGCCGAGGCAGCATGGCCCGACCTCCTACGTGAATGGGCCGCACGCTGGGGTTACAGCAAATGAGCGACATCGACCAGCCGATCAGGCCAGCAGTGTTCTGGTTCACCGGCCTGCCCGCGTCGGGAAAGAGCACCCTGGCCCGCGCCCTCGTCGCACACCTCGAAGTCGGCCTCCCCGCCGACAGCTGCCGCCTGCTCGACGCCGACGTCGAACGCGCGACGCCCGACGGGATCCTCCACGACCTGGGCTGGTCCCCGGGCGAGCGCCTCGCGACCGTCACCGCCTTGGCCAGAGCGGCAGAGAGCGTCCCGGTGGCCCTGGTCACCCTGGTCACCTCCACCTTCTGGGAGCGCGCGGCAGCCGAGCAGCTACTCGGTGAACGGCTGCACCTCGTACACGTCGACGCACCCATCGACCTGTGCCGCCAGCGTGACGCCCTCCGCACCCGGCATGCCTACCGGGATGATCCGCCACCGGACGCACCGGAGCTCTCCTGGGCTGCCCCGGTCAACTCAGCTCTGCGTCTGGACAGCACCAAGCCGGCGGAGGAGTGCATCGCCGAGCTGCTCGCCTACGCAGCACACGTGCTCGGGCTGCCCGTGCCGGTCACGCGACCTTCGCTCTGATCGGCGAACTTACGTCTGTCGCAGCGCTGGGCGCGGCAGCTTCGCGTTCGGCAACGACCAGGAAGGCGAGCTCGGAGAAGAAGAAGCCGCCGCCGTCGTCGGCCGCGCACAGCGACTCGAACCACGTCTCCACTTCAGCGGGCGCAAGTTCGCTCTTCCCATGCCGCCAGGCCGAGTGCAAAGCCTTGCGCATGTCCTCGATCCGCTGGGCCGCATGGCCCGTCAGCTGCGGTGACCACACCAACAGCGGTTCAATCGCCACCGGCCGCAACGGACTCGCCGCCACCAGGCCAGCGATGGCCCGTCCCATTCGGCCGTCAGCGTGGTCCATCCAACCCTGCTCGTAGTCCGCGAAGCCATGGCAGGCTCGACGGTCCAGCCCTCGATCAGCGCCGGCGAGCACCATGGAATCGAAGTCCACGTGAGCGATCACGACCCGCCCTCCAGGCCGCAGAACCCGGTGGACCTCACCCAGCAGCCGAACTGGGTCGGGCACGCATTCCAGCGTGTTGTAGGAGACGACGACATCCATGCTCCCGTCGGCGAACGGCAGGTCAGCCCGCAGATCCGCCTCGACGCCGAGCACGGGCCCCTTGTGTCCGGCCACAGCCTTCGGGAGGTCCCTCAGCGCGTCTGCGGAACGGTCTATGCCCACCAGCACGCTCTGCGGAGCTCTCCGACTGATAGCCCGCAGAGTGGGCCCCCGCCCGCAGCCAAGATCTAGTGCCCGGCCCCGCAGGGTGTCACTTACAAGCTCCGCGATGCGCTCATGTACCGGCTCCACCTCCTCGGACACCACACGACCTCGTTCCTAACCGAGCATGCGCGCATGAGCTCAATATTCGCTGCGCATATATGGAGATCTCACGCTAATCGGCATGAACGTTCCCAGCGCGGCGGCCAGTCCGAACGGGTGTTAGCTCGGCATCAGGACAGACACCGGGCTTCCCGCCAGCGACTGGTCCATACGCAGGACCTCCGGCTGAACCATCGCCAGACCCTCGACACCGAGCATCCGGAACCACGCGCCGATGCCAACCACCGGTGTTGTCACGTTGTTGGAGGACCGTTGGATGATCTTGTAATTACTCGTTCCGGGAGGGGTCGTTTCGTGTTGTCCGCGTCGCCGTCGTACAGCAATCACCGGTATCCGGTGGAGGTGATCTCGCACTGTGTGTAGCTGTACTTCCGGTTCCCGCTCAGCTTCCGCGAGGTCGAGGAGCTGATGCTCGAGCGCGGGGTGATCGTGTCCTACGAGACGATCCGCCGGTGGA
>NZ_JBXAWK010000093.1:0-15207 GCF_057291755.1 Kitasatospora sp. UYEF31 | reverse complement strand
CAAGCGAATCCCGAACGCCTGACCGGCGAAGATGCCCCGCCGTCACCCCATCGAGTGACCACAAGCCGGGCATAAGATCACATACCGCACTCTCACGGGGAGCTGAAAATCGCCGCCTGGGGAACCAGCAGTTCGAAGGCCCGGGAAGAGGCGTGGAGGCGAGGGCGTCGACTCCGACGTACCGAGCCAACCCGCGCTGCCCACATTGCGTCCCAGCGTAGCGATCTTCCTGGCGTCCCGTCAGTTCCAAAGCGCCGCCATTTTGCTCTGTTGGTCGGTTGAGAATCAGTCGGCGCGTCGCTACCTGCACACACCTATCCGCAGGGCTACAGCGGGCAGGAGAGGGCGACCGGGGAATGGCTACTCTGGCCGCATGGATGTCGGCAACGCAGTGGATGGGCAGATCCTGGTCGGCTTGGAGCAGCTGACCATCGTGGAGTTCCTTCGGCGGGTTGCCGGCCACCTGGATGGGACCGATGCCGAAGCCAGTGCTGATCTTGTCCGGCTCGCGGAGATCTTCCTCAGCGCCGGTCTGCCCGCCATTCGCTCAGCAGGAAGTGATCCAACATGGGTTCAGTTCGGGATACGCCTGCCCTCCGATGAACCTCACGAGCCGCTGTACGGTGCGTTGTCCGAAGCTGCCGGGCAGCTCTTGTCCTCGGGCACGGCCGAGGAATTCTATTTCATGAGCAAGCTTCCGGGTGTTCGGCTTCGGCTCCGGGCGGCACCCTCAGGACGCGCTGAACTCATCGGCCACGTACAGGAGCGGCTGCGGACGTGGCGGCGGCAAGGACTTTTGGCAGACTGGCACCCTGCCGTCTACGAACCCGAACAGCATCTGTTCGGAGGCCCGGTCTCGATGCGCAGCGTGCACCGCATCTTCACTACCGACTCACTCGTCTGGCTGGACTACCACGCGGCTGGGTCTGCGCTGGGTCCCGCGTGGGCGCTGTCGCTGCTCATGATCCGTGCGCTGTTTGATGAGATTGGTGTGATTGGCTGGGAGGACCGGGACGTCTGGGACCGGCTTCGCTGGCAGGCGGGCCGGCGATTCGACCAACACGAGCCGGAGTCCTGGGAACGAGCGGCGGCCGGGCTGCGTCGGGCGTGGAAGGAGCCTGACCGGCTTCGTTCGATGCTCGCTCCTGCTGCGCACGAACTCGTTGATCGGTTCCGCCAGGCGGTAAAGGCGGAGTACCCCCGCTGGGAGAGTGAGTACTTCCGCGCTCCGGGCGCGTATGTGGGGCCGCGCGAGGCGGCAGCGTTCCTGATCGTTTTTCACTGGAACCGGGCCCGGTTGCCGCACACACGGCAGACCGCGATCGCCGAGGCGCTGGCAACTTCAACGACCCGGCTCAACGAAGAGAACTGAGTGTCCACTGCTCCAAAGCCTCAGCCAGTGCCATCTCCTGAGAGAGCGTCACTCCGAGCGAGGCGGTGAACCAATGGAATTGCATCCACACCGATTGAGGGAAGAAGATGCCGGATTCCTGCAGGGCGGGATCGTCGGACCCCACGCGGTGCGGACTGGGTTTCCCGGTGGTGCCGGCGTTGAGCAGTGCCATTTCGATCTGGTGGACCCGGCGTCGTAGGACGTCGGGGTCACGATGGGCGCTGCCCAGCTCAAGGTACTGGCTGAGGTACTCCCGGCCGAATTCGGCCAGTTCCGCTCTTCGGCCCTCGTCGAGACCGAGGCGTTCGAAGAGATGGGCGAGGCAGACGGCGGCCAGGAGCGGAGGGCGCAGATGCGTCCAGGCGCCGGTCTGGCGGAGTGTGGCGAGTTGCTCCACGAGGTCCTGGCAGACTTGCAGGTGGGCTGGCAGAAGCCTCTGGTTCAGCGGCGTGTGGCAGTGCAGGTCCATCGGGTCGGTGTGCAGGCTCAGACGTGCTCGCTGCGCCGGAGTCGAGCGGGCCCAGGAGGCCAGCGCGCTACCACCGGCTATGACGACCTCGAGGAACGGCGATCCGCCTGTCGGCGTGGCAGGCGCGTCTGCTGGCTGCTTCTGCTCTGCACGGTGGGTGAACTTGGGGGTGCGTAACCGCTCGGGTGTGTATTCGTCCTGGGACTGGCTTCGTTTGGCTGCCCAGTGTGTGGCCTCGGTCTGGCCGTCGCCGACGTCGATGAGAAATGCCTCACCGGGTGCGTCCTTCGCAAGGGTGTGCAGTTCGAGGAAGGCGCGCTCGTTGGACAGGTAGCCGTAGCCGCTGGCGAGGGGGCGACGGGCACAGGCGTAGTACTGGTGGTAGCTGCGGGGATTCACAGGTTTTCGACTCGTGAGTCTTCCCCGTCGACGTAGTATTTCGAAGCCCGCCACTCGCGATCGGCCTCGTATCCGAGCCGGACCCTCAGCGGCTCCACGGGCTTGCCGACCCGGTCCACCAGGCCTGCCCGGTAGTGGTCATCGAGAGCGAAGAGCCTGCTCTGCACTGGGGTGGGTGACTCCACCACGTGGCGGGGAAGGAACAGCTCGTAGTCGACCAGCATGATCGTCTCCGCTAGCGGGGCGAAGCTCCACACGTACATGTAGCGGATCTCGGCGGTCTCGTTGACGAAGGTGGAGTGCCAGATGAAACCGTCCCTGATCAGCAGGTCGTCGGGACCGAGCTCCAGGGAGATCTCCCGTGGGTGCCTGGTCTGATTGTTGCGCCAGTGCGTGCTCTGTTCCCGACCGCTGTGGATGAGTTCGCGCAGCGTCGCTTTGACGGGCACTCGATGACTGCCCGGAACGACGCGGAGGCAGCCGTTGGCTTGGGTGGCCGGGGTCAGGTACCAGTGCACCTCGACTCGCGGGCCCAGGGGGCGCTGGGTCTCCTGGTAGTCCGTGTGCCAGTTGATCAGGGGCTTGATCCCCGGTGTGCGGTTCGCCCAGTTGCCGAGGAAAAGCCTGAAGTCCGGTGAGCCGTAGATCTGCTCAAGTGCGCTCAGGACCTGCGGGTTCTGGGGGAGTTGGAGCGTCTTTTCGTGGCTGTCGGCGACGGTGTACCGCGGGTCGAGCCGGGAGAGCCGCACACCGTCGGAGTTGGCGAGATCCCGGTTGTCCCGGGCCAGGGTGGTCAGGTGCTCGTAGTCGTCCGGGCTGAAGGGACAGGGGATCACGACGTAGCCGTGTTCCCTGAAGTGGCCGAGCTGCGAGTCGGTCAACATGGGGGTTCCTTGCCTGCCGCATCGTTGGTGTACGAGCACTGGAAGATTAGCGAGCTCGATTTTGACGGCGAGTCGACGAGTTCAGTGCCCGGGATCGGAAAGCGTTCCTCGATCAGCACGGTGCTGGCCCGGGTGGTGGTGGCCCGGCGCAGTATCTGGAAGAGGACTTCGGCTCCCCACGGCGAGGTGAGGTCGACGAACGCTGGCCGGGTGTCGTACGAGGTGTAGACGAACGCCTGATCGGGCAGGCGCTCCTGGAGTTGAAAGGTCCGCAGGGCGGTGTATCCGGCCGGCCTGGTGGCTGCGGTCAGGCGGGTCACCAGGGCTGCGGTGGGGAAGGACCAGCGCTCGGGTGACACGACAAGCGGCCCGGCCTTCAGACGGGGCATGTGGCCACCGGTTTCCGCTTCCCACGGCAGCCATCGGGGTGCGGTGATCACGGGTGCGGTGGCGAGGGTGAGAAAGCGCAGGAAGTGCAGGCGCCTGCTGAAACTGGGGCTGAGCGGGCTCGGCCAGGTGAAGTCCAGTGGCCTGCCATCGGGCCCGCCGGTCACCACGAATGCGGAACGGTTGCTGTCGAACCGGACATGGAGTTCGTGGTAGCGAACCATGTGGTCGGCCAGGCGCCCGGGTATGGGCTCGGATATCGGCAGGACGAGTTCGCCCTGCCAGTGGACAGCGCACAGGTTCTGCAGTCGGGGCTGTGCGTGGGTCGCGACCACCAGGGTGGGGATCGCGTCCAGGTCCTGGCCTTCGGGACCGGTAAGCCTGGTCGTCAGATATTCCTCGACCGCGTCCGCAGAGCGTCGATCGAGATGGGTGAGGGAGTTCAGGTGGCGTTCGATGAGCCGCCCGGAGACGGTAGCGGACTCGACCAGGACCTCGACGCCGTCGCCTGCTCGCCGTCCGATCCTGCAGATCACGTCGATGACCGGCCGTGCCGTGGCCAGGATGGAAGGCTCGATCGTGAGTGGCGGTATCGCGTACTCCGGGGATCCGGAGGCTGCCGCCCTTTCGAATTCTCGGAACAGCCGCGTGTACGGGGTGTCGTCGGCTGGAGGGTTGGGCCAGAGAAGGTCGCTGTCCGGGTGGACCGGGGAGTGTTCGGGACTCAGCAGGAACGAGAGCGCCTGGTCGATCACCGTCCAGTCGTCCACCAGGACGGTTTCCAACCGGATGGCCCTGTCATCGCCGTACTTGCCGCGGAAGTGATCGACATAGCGTTGTCGCTTGCGATACGTGGGGGTGAGCGGGTAGGCGAGGGCACCGAGGGTGAGGTACTGGGTGGCCGCACGGCGCACCGTCTCTTGATCCCGGGCGGAAAGACCGCCTTCGACTTTTCGGTATGTGTCGGCCGACAGGATGCTGCTCGGGGTGCGGTCCTCGCCGAGACTTTCGTCGGCGACCTGTCGCAGGGCCGAGGTAATAGAGGTGACGGCCAGTATTTCCAGGGCCTCGATGCCTTGCGGGCGCACGAAGCGCCGCGCGTGCCTCAGCAGGTCGAGGCTGGGGGCCGTGTGATCGGTGCCGTTGCGCCGGGCCTCCTGCGCGGTTGCGTCGATCAACTCCCACGGGTCGCGGTCGAGCGGAGTCACGAGGTCTTCGCGGACCAGGATGCCTTGTTCGACGAGGCGTCCGAGTACCCGGCGGTCGCTTTCGGACAGCTGCGCGTTCAGTTCCGCCGCGCCGGCCCCTTGGACCACACGTTCGACAATGGCTCGGGCTGCGGCGGGTAACGCCACGGCGGCAAGGCTCTCTCTCACGCGTGCGCCGACCCGGACCTCCCTCCACCACAGCAGACGCTCGCCGTCCAGCCGGGCTGCGGTGTTGAGGTGCAGTCCGCCCTTGCCGTCCAGGTAGCTCGCGGTCGGCCGGAGCGCCGCGATCACGTTGTTGCTGAGCTGCTGGTTCGGGCGCATCGCCAGGTACGCCGCATGGTCGACGGCGATAGCTGATCGGCTGACCTGGCCGAGTCGAAGGACCGCGGTGTCGGCGGCGAACGCCAACGGGCAGCTTTTGTAGGTGCTGCGGGCGGCAAGAGAATAGATCGTCCGGGCCAGCCTGCGACGCTCCTTCGCCTGGAGCGGCCGACCTGCTGTCGCCTTCTTTAGGGCGGTGGTGAAGGTGTTGCTCGCGTGGTCGGCGATGAGCCGCATCCGCGGATCGGCGAGCAGCTCGAAGGCCCGCTCTTCGAGCGCGGTTTGCTCTTCCACCAGGAGCCGGTGCACGTGGCTCTCGTGCTGGGCCCGCTTGTGGCGGAGAGCGGCGAGGTCGAGGAAGAGCTGCTGTGCGCCGGGGTCGTCCCGCAGGACGTTCGGTGGGCGGCTGGCTGCCCGCTGGGTCGAGTGGGCCAGCCAGGCTTGCAGGCTTGTCCAGACCTCCGGGGGGAACCGGTTCCGGCACTCCTGTACGCGCTGGGCCAGTTCGCTTTCCAGATCAGCGAGCCGCTGGTGTTCATCAAGGGCAGCGAGTGCTGTCGAGGACCATCGCAGTCGGGTGAGCCAGGCAGGATCGCCGGCGGATAAGCGCAGGAAGACAACCCTGGACAGATGAAGATCCACAGTCCCTCGACAAGGGTAGGTCGGCCGGGGGTGAGAACGCCTCGGCCCCGCAGCCGGTGCTGCGGGGCCGAGGGCAGGGTGATCAGTGGCAGGACGTGGTGCCGCCAGCCCGCGTGCCGCCGCGCTCGCTCACCTGGTCGAACCGGGTGAGGATCTCTTCGACCTCCCAGTCGTCGGCCGGCGCGTCCGCCCCGGCCGTTACCTGAACCTCTTCGGTGGACTCCAGTGTGCTCTTGCTCATCTCAACCTCTCCAGTCCGATGCGCATTGCCCGTCGAACGGTAGCCGGGGCCTCACTGAGGGTCAACGCGATTGAGAAGATCGGCGGAATCCCGCCGCGTGATCCATTCGATGCCGGGTCACCTGAAGATTCCGCGCGCAGGTGAACCCGGGTCAGGGACGGAACCTGGTGTTCCCTGGCATCGGCACCTGCGGTCCCCCTGCCGTGGTGCCGCTTCCGGTGGCGAGGGACAACTGGTGAGCGTCCGGCTGGCCGTTCGCCCTACGATGGGTTGCCTACGGTGCCGAAGGCCTGCTACCGGGGTGTCGGCACGTGCCACCTCGGTGGCTCAGAGTTTCTACACGGAGGGCAATAATGGAGTCGGCAGAGATCCGCAGGCGATGGCTCAACTATTTCGGCGAGCGTGGCCACACGGTGGTCGAGTCCGCTTCGCTGATCGCCGACGACCCGACGCTTCTGCTCGTCAACGCGGGCATGGTGCCCTTCAAGCCATACTTCCTCGGCGAGGTCGCACCGCCGTACCGGCGGGCAACCAGCGTCCAGAAGTGCGTGCGTACGGTCGACATCGAGGAGGTCGGCCAGACCACCCGGCATGGCACCTTCTTCCAGATGTGCGGGAACTTCTCCTTCGGTGACTACTTCAAGGAGACAGCGATCCCGCAGGCCTGGGATTTGCTGACCAAGTCCGTGTCGGACGGGGGTTTCGGACTGGACGACTCCAAGCTCTGGGTCACCGTCTTCCTCGACGACGACGAGTCCGAGGACATCTGGCGGCGGGTGGTCGGCGTGCCGGCCAACCGGATCCAGCGCCTCGGTGTCGAGGAGAACTACTGGTCGATGGGAGTCCCCGGCCCTTGCGGGCCGTGCTCGGAGATCTGCATCGACCGTGGTCCGGAGTTCGGACCCGGTGGCGGCCCGGAAGCCAACGAGGAACGCTACCTGGAGTTCTGGAACCTCGTATTCATGCAGTCCCTGCGGGGCGAAGGCGGGGCCAAGAAGGACTACCCGATCCTGGGTGACCTGCCGAACAAGAGCATCGACACCGGCCTGGGCCTTGAGCGCCTCGCGATGATGCTGCAGGGCGTGCCGAACCTGTTCGAGATCGACACCACGCGCCCCCTGCTGGACCGGGCCGCAGAACTCACCTCGACCAAGTACGGCAGGGACCCGAAGTCCGACGTGGCCCTGCGCGTGGTGGCCGACCACATCCGCACCGCCGTGATGCTCATCGGAGACGGCGTCACCCCCGGCAACGAGGGCCGCGGTTACGTACTGCGCCGGATGATGCGACGCGCGATCCGCAACATGCGCCTGCTGGGCGCACGGGGAACATCCGTCCATGAGCTGATCGACACCACGGTCGGGCTCATGAGCCCGCAGTACCCGGAACTGCTGACCGAGCACAGCCGCATCGACGCGATCGCCATCGCCGAGGAAGCCTCCTTCCTGCAGACCCTGCGCAGCGGTACCACGATCCTCGAAACCGCCGTGGCGGAAACCAAGTCGGCCGGCAGCGGGCTGCTGGCCGGGGACCGGGCCTTCCAGCTGCACGACACCTTCGGGTTCCCGATCGACCTGACCCTGGAGATGGCGGCCGAGCAGGGCCTGTCGGTGGACGAAGACGGCTTCCGCCGCCTTATGAAGGAACAGCGGGACCGCGCCAAGGCCGACGCCAAATCCAAGAAACTGGGCCACGCCGACCTGTCCGCCTACCGTGAGGTCGCCGACACCGCCGGGAAGACCGTCTTCACGGGCTACACCGCCAACGACGGCGAAGCCACGGTTCTCGGGCTGCTGGTCGACGGTCTCCCGTCGCCGGCCGCGCACGAGGGCGATGAGGTCGAGGTTGTCCTCGACCGGACCCCGTTCTACGCCGAGGGCGGCGGCCAGCTCGCCGACGCCGGCCGGATCAAGATGCAGAACGGGGCGGTCATCGCGGTCCGTGACGTGCAGCAGCCGGTGCCCGGCGTCAGCGTCCACAAGGGCGTCGTCGTGGTCGGCGAGGTCACCCTCGGGGCCGCCGCGTTCGCCGAGATCGACCTGGTCCGGCGCCGCGCCATCGCCCGCGCTCACAGCGCCACCCACCTCACCCATCAGGCCCTGCGCGACGCGCTCGGTCCGACCGCGGCCCAGGCCGGTTCAGAGAATGCCCCCGGCCGGTTCCGCTTTGACTTCGGCTCCCCGACCGCGCTTCCGGGCACGGTCCTCACCGATGTCGAACAGAAGATCAACGAGGTCCTGGCCCGCGAACTCGATGTGCGCGCCGAGGTCATGACCATGGACGAGGCCCGCAAGCAGGGCGCCATCGCCGAGTTCGGCGAGAAGTACGGCTCCGAGGTGCGGGTGGTCACCATCGGCGACTTCTCCAAGGAATTGTGCGGCGGGACGCACGTCGGCAACACGGCGCAGCTCGGCTTGATCAAGCTGCTGGGAGAGTCGTCCATCGGATCCGGTGTTCGCCGCGTCGAGGCCCTGGTCGGCGTGGACGCCTACAAATTCCTGGCCCGGGAGCACGCGGTGGTCGCGCAGCTCACCGAGATCGTCAACGCGCGCCCCGAGGAGCTGCCCGAGAGGATCGCCGGGGTC
This sequence comes from Kitasatospora sp. UYEF31, assembly GCF_057291755.1. Lineage (NCBI taxonomy): Bacteria > Bacillati > Actinomycetota > Actinomycetes > Kitasatosporales > Streptomycetaceae > Kitasatospora > Kitasatospora sp. UYEF31. Next base: position 6,675 of record NZ_JBXAWK010000093.1, on the reverse strand, counting down.
CTGCACAAGCTCAAGGAGGCCGAGAGGGAGATCGACCGGTTCCGTGCCCAGAAGGTCCTCCAGGCCGCTGCGGGACTCGCTGAGCAGGCCAAGGATGTCAACGGCATCGCGTTGGTCCTGGCCCGGGTGGCCGACGACCCCTCTGCCGACGATCTGCGCAAGCTGGTTCTCGACGTGCGCAGCCGGATCACGGGTAGGGGGCCGGCCGTGGTGGCGGTCTTCGCCGTGTCGAACAACCGGCCCCTCGTCGTGGTGGCCACCAACGAGGCCGCCCGTGAACGCGGGATCAAGGCCGGCGAGCTGGTGCGCACCGCGGCCAAGGCTCTCGGCGGCGGAGGCGGAGGTAAGGACGACGTGGCGCAGGGCGGCGGCAGCGACCCCGCAGCCCTTGACGAGGCGATCGGTCAGGTCCAGCGGGCAGTCGCACAGCGATAGTCACTCTTGACGCAACGTGGTGGGGGTGGGCACGATCAGTGCCCACCCCCCATTCGTGCCTTGGGCCAAGGCACGCCCTTGCGATCGGAGATGCCCGATCAAGATCAATGCGATCGGTCACGCGTCATTCCTGTTCGAGACCGCGGCCGGAAACGTCCTCACCGACCCGGTGTTCTTCGACCCGTTCGAGGGAGGGACAAACACCTCCTACCCACACCGGGTCGTTGATCCGGCCCGCCTCCCGAAGATCAACTGCATTGTCATCAGCCACCGCCACTTCGATCACTTCGATGTCAGGACCCTCAATCTGCTCGACCGGGACGCGATGGTGTTCTACCCCGAGGGCGATGACCTGATCGAGACGACTCTCATCGAGCTGGGATTCACCCGGCGACGCGGCCTTCGGCCGTGGGCCAAGGCCCGGGCCGACGGCCTGGAACTGATCGCGACACCTTCCCACGTCGGCTGGCCGGAGATGGGGCTGGTGATCCGGGACGGCCGCACCACCGTGTGGAGTCTGATCGACACCGTGATCGACGCCAAGGTCGTCGAGGACGTGCGCCGGCTCCTTGGCAAGGTCGACTGCCTGCTTGCCCAGTACAGCCCCATCCTGCAGTACGAGCTGCGCAATCCCGCCTCGCGCAAAACCCTCGATACGAGAGAATACGAAGAACTCATATCCCTGGTCCGGCTGACCGACCCGGACCTGGTAATCCCCAGCGCCGGCGGCTTGCGGTTCACCACCGCCGACTGGCAGAACACCTATGGGTTCCCGGTAACCCCGGACAGGTTCCTGGCCGACCTGGCGACCGCGGAGATCCCGGCCGAAGGGCTGATCCTCAACCCCGGTGACAACTGCGAGCGCACCGACAGCGGATGGGCCGGCAAACAGCAGGCCGCCTCTTTCGTACGGACGGTATCGACCGATGCCTACGCCCGCTGGCAGCATGATCCGGCCGTCGGGATCCCGCCTTTCGCTGACACCAACCCCCTCGGTATCCCGGCACAGGAGGCGCGGGCCTTCGCCCGCGACTACGTCCAGCACCAGCTCCTCGCCGATCTGACGCATCCCAGCAACGCCGACGCGCTCGCAGCATGGCGCCGCTGGCGGATCACCTGGCGACTCGATCTGTACACCCCGGCCGGGAGCTCCGAGGGAGACCGGCCGGAGAGTTGGTGGCTGGACTTCACCGACCACACCTTCCAGCTGCGACCGAGAGGCCCAGTGGAAGTTGACCTGCGCACCGCCGTGGCGGCCACTGGGATCCACAGCGTGATGACCGGGCGAAGCTCCTCCTACGGCTTCCTCTTCCTCGATCTGATCCGTCATTCCAGCCAGGTCTACTGCGCCGACCCCACGGGCATCAGGACAGGCGACGACGAGGTCACAGAACCCCTGCATACCGCACTCACCGGCCCCCGGGACCTCGACCGCGATTTCGTGGCAGCCGAACTTGCGAAGTGGCGTGCCTGAAAACCCTTTTGACGCCACCTGGTGGTCCGTGAAGGTCTACGTCGAGCCGGCCCGGCAGGACACCTACCTGGAGCATGTTGCCCTCGCGCTCCTGGAGAGTGAGAGGGCAGTCGGCAGTGAGTGGTTCTTTGTCCGCTACTCCGACCACGACGAGCGCCTGGAACACGGGCCCACCCGCCCGCAGGCGGCTACGGTCCCCAGGGGCGACCACCTGCGGATCCGCGTACGCGCATGCCCGGAAGCGCTGCGGGCGTGGCATGGCACGATTCTCCAAGCGAGCGACGAACTCTCCTCAACGCCCGAAGTCATCACCCACTACAGGCCTGAGACCGACAGGTACGGCGGTGACGCCGGGATGCCGATCGCGCACGATACCTTCATGGCCGACAGCCTCAACGTCCTCACGCTCCTCGAACTCGTCCGGCGAGAACCACTGATCGCTGTCGTCACCTGCTGTGATCTGCTCGTCCGCCTCGGACTGTCCCGACCGGAGATCGGCGCCGTCATGACCGCCCACGTGCGTTGGATCGCCAACGAGATCGCCGCCGACGCGGCCGGCCGGGAAACACTCACCACCCAGGCGGACGCAGCCCTCCACAGGAGCGCGGAACGGATCAAGACGGCCCGCGAAGCCGTCGCGTCCTGCCAGTCGTACGCCGACCTGAGCCCACTGCTGGTGTCTATGGGCGACCGATGGAGAACGGCGGAGCGCCAGGGGCTGCTCCGCCGCTCTCCACAGGAGATCTACATCGACCTGCAGCACATGCATTTCAACCGGCTCGGAGTCAGACCCCGGCGCGAGTTCTCGACAGTCCTCCTGGCTGAAGCCGCTTTACGGCAAGGGCTCCTGCTCTGATGTCACAGGTCGAGCGTGATATCAGAGGTCGGCTCGCCCAGGCACAGTAGGACCTGCCCGGGTCGCAGCTCGGCGAGGGGCTCCACCTGGTAGGCCACCTCGCCGTCCTCCAAACGCGTGGCACACCGTCCACACACGCCCGAACGGCACAGCCAGTCCACCCGCACACCTTTGCTGAGACACAGGTCCAACAGAGTGCGGCCACTCCCGGGCTCCCACCGCAGAGCGACATCCGATCGTGAACACCGCACCATGTGAGCGCTGTTCACCACGGCGGGACTCGGGGCCGACACCGGGTCGGCGTGACCGGTCTTCGGGCCGCTCGCGGCGTGCCGGGGGCGGAGGGGGCATCGCCAGTCCGGTTCGGTCGCCCGTCCTGAGTAGTGCCGGGCCTCCTGGGCTGGGTACTCGGTCAAACTCGGGTTGACCGATCCCTGGAGCATGACCTCCCGTCTGCGGATCTCGTCACGCATCTTCCGGAACGTCCCTACCTCGTACAGCAGCTGAAACTGCTCGTGCGAGTTGAACACCAACGCCGGATAGCCGAAGCGCCTGCTGATACGTGACGCTCCGTCATGCATCCCGACGACGAAGAACGGATCCCCCGCAACACAGAACCCGAAGTTCTCCGACTCCGGCGAGGGATCAAACTCCGGATGCCAGGCGAACTGTTGACTGTCGAGGTCATGGAGCAACTGCAGTTGGCACCACAACAGGGCCTCAAACTGCCCTTCTGTGAGCCGGAGCGGACCCTCGAAGGTCCCCACGAAAGTGGCGGTGTGCGGGTCGAGGGTGTTCCTGATGGCCACGAACTCGGATAGATCCTCGAAGAGCCGTGCCGCAGCCTCCTGGGTCCCCAACTCCTCATAGTGATGGTGCACCAGTGTGCTGCGGTCGAGCGCGGCCTTCGCACCCACGCAGGCGAACCGATCTCCCGAGATGAAGGCGTTCAGGGTAGCCCGTGCTTCGTCGTTACGTGCTCTCACCAGACAAACCCCCGGAAAGCTTCAGGCACAGTCGCGCGCCACCGGATCTGCGTTGGCAGCGAGCCTCAGCCGATCGTCCCTGTTGGAGAAGCGTTCTGTCAGGCCAACCGGCCAACCGTCTCGGGCATCCGTCAACATGGGGGGCGAGCTGAGCACGCCGTGCCACCCCACGCTGGGGGAAAACCAGCATCCCCCAGCACCTGAGGCGTGCAGTCCTCGGGAAGACCAGGATGGTCAGCCCGCTTGCGTCTGCTGGGTGGGTCAGTTGAGGTTGAGTAGAAAGTCGAACTCGCCGTCCTTGGCGCCGAGGAGCCACGCCCGGGCTTCTGCCGGGGTGTAGATGTGGGGGAGTCGATTGGGGTTGGTGGAATCGCCGATCAGGATGTAACCGTCTTTGATGCCGACGCGGACACAGTCTCCGCCTCCTCCGCTGTGCGAGGAGATCTTCCACTCGACCTGGGTCAAGTCAAGGTCGGCGGGGTCCGGCTTGCGTGCTGTCACTGCTGCAGCTCCTTGATCATTTCTTTGAGGCGTATGCGGGTTTCGTCGGGCTGAAGTGCCCTGCCCCACAGATCAGCGAAGACCCCGCTGTAGCGCAGAATGTCCGCGTCTTCTTCCAGGTACACCGAGCGGCTCATGGTTTCGACGCAGACGACGTCGGGGGTGGACTCCGGGAAAGACATCACGACGAACGGCCCCGCCAGCCCCGGATGGATCCCGATGCTGTCCGGCAGGATCCTGATGGCGTGTGGCGGATGTTCGGAGGCGGCGAGTAAGCGCTCCAACTGCGCTCTCATCACCGTTGTGCCCCCGACGGTCCGCCGGAGTGCCGCTTCCGTGACGAGGGCCTGGAAGCTGACGAGGGCACCCTTCACGATCTCCTGCTGCCGGCTCATCCGTAGCGCGACCAGGCCGTTGAGTTCGGTCGGCGTGAGGTCGGGACGCATCCTTTCGAGCACGTGGCGCGCGTACTCGGGCGTCTGGTGCAGGCCGGGAATGAGGGCGGTCTGGAAGTTGCGCAGGTGGGAGGCGCGCCGCTCCAGTGTGAGGTACTCCTCGAATTTCATCGGGCCGATCACGGCGGAGTACCTGCGCCACAGGGCGGGCCTTCGGCGCCGGGTCGTATCGATGCCGAGGAGGCCGAGGAGGTCGCGGCGTGCGGTGGCGTCGGCTCCGTAGCAGTCGAGGAGGGCGCTTGCTGTCTCCTTGGAGACGCCGCGCTTGCCGTTCTCGATTCGGCTCAGGGCACTGTTGTCGATCTTAATATCGCGGTCCCGGAGTGCCGCATGTTGCGCGACCTCGACGAGGGTCAATCCCGCGATGTCGCGCAGCTCCTGCAGCCGACTGCCGATTTCGCGGCGCGTGAGTGACCACGATGCCCCATTCGTCTGCGCCATGTGGACAAGTGTGCCGGGTCGTTGAGCGCTCTACAAGCAATCGATCGAGCAATCTGCTCGGAACTGTTGCTAACTGTGCATCAAGGGGAGCATCCTAGCGAAGGTCACGAAGTGTACGACCTTAGTAGCCGTCCGAGCTGTGCCGGGCCGGCCGTCCCGTCGGTATCCGCTCGTTCAACCTTCAACTCAGGAGGGCCACCGCGATGCCGCGCCCGACGTTGTTCCGGCTCCTGATCCAGGAACAACACTGGGACGACTGGGCAGTGTCCCGTAGTCAGTTTGACGGTACTGCGCGTTCGATGGCCCGCAAGGCCAGAGTTCCGCACCTCACTGACCTCACGGTTGCCCGGCGAACGCGTGACCGGTGGATGTCGCTAGCGTGGCCCGGGCGCCCATCGCTGGAAGCCGCCGCAGTGCTCGATCGCCGACTGGGAAAATCATCCGCAGACCTGCACGAGCCGGTCACCGACGCATCGAGGACTCGCGCACTCGCCCCCGGACGAGGAGGACCTGGCTGCTGTCATGAGACGTCAAGCCATCCCACAGCTGACACTGTCCCCTGCGGGCCACGCGGAACAGCCGGGGGAACCGCAGGGCTCCTGGAGCCGCCTACCTGCGGTGAGCGGCTCTGGTCCCAGCTCCGAGGGGAGTGATGGGGATGAAGGCAACTCTCTTCCGCCAGTTGGTCCAAGAACGTGACTGGACCACCATCGAGAGCTTCAGCCCGCAGTTTGCCAGGGCTGCGGCAGACCTGGCCGAACGACTGGGGGAGCCGCGGCTCGCGGATGTAGTGGTCTCGCGGCGGAGCTTTGATCGTTGGATGCGCGGGGATCTGGGAGGGGTACCGCAGCGCGACACCCGCCGCATTCTCGAGCACCTGTTTGTCGAGCCCGCAGCCCGGCTCTTCCGCCCGTTGATCCCCGCCGTCCAACCAGCCACGCCCCCGCTGGGAGATACCCCGGTCAATTCCCCCGCTCCGGCCATGGACACCACGCGTCTGAAGACTCCCTGGCACACAGCCGTCGACCCGACCCTGGTCCCGCACTGGAGCGGATTGCTGCACATCCTGACGGCCTCCCACAACGCTTTCGGCCCGGCGCGGATACACGGAACGGCCGCCCGCGAACTGGCCGTCATCCGCGACCACCGGCTGCGGGCACAGGGACAGGTCCGGGCGGGCCTGCTGAGCGTGGAGGCACGCTGGGCGGAGTTCGCGAGCTGGACCGCCGAGAACCTCGGCAACGGGGTGGACGCGTCCTTCTGGCTGGAGCATTCCCTCGAACTCGCCAATGAGGGCAACGACGCGCCGATGGCAGCCTACGTGCTGATGCGGCAGGCGCAGCGGGCCGCTGAGCGGCGGGACGGCCGCAGCGTGTGCGACCTGGCCGCCGCAGCCTGGGAGACCAGCGGAGTCAGTGACCGCGATCGCGCCCTGAGAGTGCGGTTCGCGCCGTGATGCCCGATTCGCGATGAGGTCTGGGTGAGGTGCCCTGCTCGGCGGGGTCGGCCAGTGCTCAGGGGCGGGGC
>NZ_JBXAWK010000092.1:0-15362 GCF_057291755.1 Kitasatospora sp. UYEF31 | reverse complement strand
GCTCCCTGGTCTCCGACCGCGCCGCCGTGCGGTGATCACCCACCAGCCGACCAGCCATGCCAGGATGCCCCGACCCTAATTACGACCCAGGTCGTTAGCTTCTTGCATCAGCCCTGGGTGGCCCCCTGGAGCCGTGATCCTTACACCGCCCACAGAACATGACTCAGAGGTCGAGCTGAATCTGGAGCAGGCAGCCTTCGCCCACCACTGCGGTTGAACTCGCGGTGGCGGGTTGGAACCTGACGTTTCATGGTCGTTGCGGTATGCCGGAGGTATGAGGTATTCGCAGGGGGCGGGCAGACGCTGAAGCGGCAGGCGGCTCGGGAACGGTTGAGGCTGGGGGCTGCGGAGCGGTTCGCGCGCGGGGAGAGGACCGTGGACATCGCGCATGAGCTGCGGGTCGGGGAGCGCCAGGTGGAGAAGTGGCGCAGAACATGGCGTGAGGGCGGGGCGGAGGCGCTGCGTTCGAAGCCCGCTACTGGGCCGAGCGAGCGACCGCTGGTCAGGTGAACCCGAAACCAGGTCAGACCCCACTGACCAGGCAATCAGCACCTCTCGCATAGCGGGGGAACCTCACTCCTCCTCGCGGCGACCGAGGACGCCGTCATCCGGGCCTTCGGTGTCAACGGACTGGTAGGTGAGATCCAGATGCCTCCAGGCGTCGATTGGGTCCGGGCGCTGGCCTGCGCAACCGACGGCACAGTCGTCGCCGGCTGCGAGGACGGTGCTCTGCGGGTATGGACGAAGTCGGAGCCCGACGGGCTACGTGTGGTGGCCAACGGCTCGAACACGGTCTGGTCCACCCACATCACAGCCGACGGTGCCCTCGGTGCTGTCGGCCACGGTGACGGCCGCATCGAGCTACTGGACCTGCCCACTGCCGAGTTGCACCGCGAACTGTTGGGAAGCGCGGGCCGAGTGTGGTCGGTGGCTACCGGTGGGAGGTACGTTGCGGCGGCCTGCGGCGACGGCTCTGTCCACGTCTGGTCCCTCGACGACGAGAGTTGGACGCTGCGGCTCAACGACGACGTCACCCGGAGTTGGAGCGTCGCGGTGCCCCGGGCCGGTACTCAGCTCGCCGCCAGCACCGGCGACGGGCGCATCCGCTGCTGGGACCTCCCCACCGGAGCGTTGGTGTGGGAGCAACAGGCCCATGCCGGTCGCGTCAGGTCGCTGGCGTTCGATGCTGGCGGAAACCTGCTCGCGGCGAGCGGCGGTGACGGCACCGTGCACCTCTGGGACTCGCGTACGGGTCAGCACCTCAGCCGGTTCGTGAACCACGGAGGCTGGGCGCGGTCGATCACCGTCGACGCCGCGGGCACCCGCCTCGCGGTGGGCTCGGGCACCGGAGAGATTCACGTCCGCGACGTCCGGACCGGGCAGTTCATCGGGCATCTGGCCGGCCACGCGGGGCGGGTCCTCATGATGGCGTTCTGCGAGGATCCTGATCTTCTGGTGTCGGCTGCAGCCGACGGAACGGTCAGGGCCTGGTCGCTCAGTCGACAGCACCAGCTCGCTGAGGTACGTGTCGACGCGACGCTGAACTGCGCCGCCGCGGATCCTGGTACGGGTCGTGTGCTCGTCGGGAGCGCGGCCGGCCCGGCGTCGCTGCGACTCAGCAATGGTGGCCACACCGTTGACCAAGCTGATGCCGTCCCGCTGGTGTGTCCTGGTGACGGCCGACGAGGAGAAGGACGAGCCTGAACATGCCCACCGCACCCGTGATCCTGAGTGGTACCCCCGGTTCCTTCGCCTGGGGCGTCTTCCACAAGCGGCACCCGAAACTCATCCAGCAGGTGCTCGACGCTCTGCCGTACGGGCCGCTCGAACGAGCAGCGATCGAGGAGCTCCTCTCCGAGAGCACCAGCGGTGTGCTGGAGCCGCTCGGCAAGAACGCCCACGATCACCAGCGGTGGCTGGAGTGGGGCGAGGGCTTGTTCGGGCGGCCATGGGGCGAGGCGCCATTTCTGTGGGCCGAAAGCTACTTCTACCGCAGGCTGCTCGAAGCCACTGGCTACTTCGGGCCCGGGACTTGGCAGGGCATCGACCCGTTCGCACCGTTCAAGAACGCCGAACTGACCGGCCCAGCCGTTAACGCCGAACTGGCGGCTCTGAGCGACCTACCCGCCCTGTCCACCCAGAAGCGAGCCGACGTGCTGCTCTCGTCAGCGCTCTGGGGCAACCGGGCGGACCTCAGCTTCCAGATCACCGCCTCAGTCGGGGACACCCAGCCCCCCGCCCTGATCGTGGACGACAGCCCACTCCTGTGGTCCACGCTCGCCGCTGCGAGCAACCCGAGGGTCTGCGTCATCGCGGACAACGCCGGGCGGGAGCTGCTGCCTGACCTCGTCCTCGTCGACCATCTCCTGACGAGCGGGTTGGCCGCCAACGTCGTCCTGTATGTCAAGCCGTCCCCCTACTACGTGTCGGACGCGACCACCGCCGACGTCCTCGCGGCCATCGACCGCCTTCGCGCCGGACCGGGGCAGGAGGCGGAACTGATTGGCCGTCGACTCTGGAAGGCGATGAACAACGGCACCCTTATGGTCCGTACGCACCAGTTCTTCTGCGCGCCACTGCCGTTCCACGACATGCCCGCCGACCTCAGGGGCGAGCTCGCCGGTGCCACAATGACGATCCTCAAGGGCGACCTCAACTACCGCCGCCTCGTCGGGGACCAGCTCTGGGACGCCACAACCCCGTTCGCCGAGAGGGCCGGACACTTTCCGTCCCCAGTGGCGGCCCTCCGCACATTGAAATCGGACGTCATCGTCGGCCTCGACGGACTGGTAGTCGCCAGGCTGGACGCCACAGGAGAGCCATGGCGAACCAACGGCAAGTACGGCCTCATCCAGGCCCACGCCAAGGCGTAGTACCGGCACGGGGTTGTCGGAGTACCCGCACGACGCTGGCGGCGGTCGGGGGTACCCCGATCGGGACGACAGACCCGATCTCGGCGCTCGTTCGACCAAACTCGAAGGCAGAGGCGTTTTACCGAAGGAAAGTCCTGCCGTTTACCGACACCCGGCTGCGGCAGGTGACCCGGCCGCAGATCGCAGTCCACCACGACTACACCAAGGAGCTCCTGCCGCAGGTCACGATGGCCACGATCCACCAGCGGCTGCGTGATGAGCACGGGCTGAACGTATCGGTGGCCTCGTTTCGGCGCTACGCGCGGGCGAACCTGTCCGAGGAGAAGCGCCGCTCGCAGGTGGTGGTACTGCGCGACCCGGCGGAGCCCCCCACCGGCACTGCGACCGGACGGTTTCCTGCCGGAGGGGTTTGTCCTGGGTGGTGGAAGCCGGACGACGGCGCGGTTCCCCACGTGCGGCCAGCTGGGCGACACCGGCGGGGGGTCACAGGTCCCGCAGCCCGTTCAGCACACGGGCCAGGGTCGGCAGGTCGTTCTCCCTGACCGGAAGATCCGATACGGCCGCCGTGGCGACAGCGGGACCGGGCCTGTTGAAGAACGTGCGGACGGTCGCAGGGCCGTCGGTGGTGATATGCGCCCAGACGACCTTGCCCCGACGGGCTAGCAGCGGATACCAGCCCCACGCGTACCGGCTGATCTCCCGGCCGATGGCACCGCGCCCGTCGGGGACCGCAACGTCGGTCTCAGCGACCATCGGCGGCGCACAGTCGGGATCCCACACCGACACCCGGATGATCCCGCCGCCGTACTCCACCCACAGGACGAACCGCCGTACGTCGGAAGAGCACCGACCGGGGGCCAGGGGATCGGACTTGGGAACGCGCACCACCCCGGCGGTGAGCGCGGCCACCACCTGCCCTGCCGTCTGTGTGGAGCAGCCACCAACTGTCGGTTGATGCGCCAGGTGCCGTGGCGGCGAGAGGAACCGCCTGGGGCAGGAGACGCCGTACACCCGTCCGGTCTTGGGGTCGGTGCAGTTGCAGCGCCAGTGAACTGGTGCCGTTTTCTTCATGGTTCGTCCTCATCTTCGGGTGGATGGTGGTTCTCCGAAGAAGATGAGGTCAGCGTTCACTAAAGGGAAGTCTCACGAAGTACGTCAACGGCTCTACACGCTGCCGAACCCATCATTTTGGGAGCTCGGGCTGTACTTCAGCGGTCGGCGCTGCCCGGCGGGACGACCCACTCCGCGGGCTGGCCGGTAAGGGAGGCGATCATGTCGAAGTCGCCGTCGTAGTGGAGGACCGTCAGCCGGTGCTGTTCCGCGGTGGCGGCGATGAGGAGGTCGGGGAGTGACAGTGCACGGTGGAAGCCGGTGTTGAGGGCGTGTCGCTGGACTTCGAGCGCGCGGGTGAAGGCATCGTCGTCGGTGCGCAGGTAGTCGAAGGCGTGGAGCCAGGTGCTGATCCGGGTGGCCTCGGCGGTGTCCCGGGCGGAGTGGATCATTTCGTACTCGGTGGGTTGGCATACCGCGAGCAGGTAGCGCTCGTGCAATGGCTTGAGCACTTCTTTGACGGACGGCTTCGTCCAGCGGGCCAGGGCGGACTTGTCGATCAAGTAGCGGTCCTGCATCAGGCGGCCCGGCCTCCGGCGTGGTCTTCGTCGCGTTTGAGGGAGCCGTCGGCGTTGCGGGGGCCGGTGCTTTCGACGATCTCGCTGAAGTCGAGCTCGCCAGCATCCATGGCGTCGAAGAACTCTTGCCGTAGGTGTCGCTTGACGGCGTCCTCCATGGCGAGGCGTACGGCCTTGGCCTTGGTCTTGGTGCCGAATATACGCATGGCCTCGGCGACCATGTCCTCGTCGAGGTCGATAACGGTCCTGGCCATGGCTGCGGTCCCTCCGAAAGTGTCTCTAACTCTAGGAACGATATCATTAATTTCGCCAGTTCGATATCATTTTCCGTTAGCTGAGACCCCGGGCACGGGTCGATCGCTACGTGCGTCAGACATGCCTCCCCGAAGAAGGTCTCCTGTTGGCGGACACCAACGGCTCTGCGAAGCGTCCTGAACCGTCAGCTCATCCTCGGCGGAGCAAAGCTGAGACCCGCTGCACGATGGAGACGGTCCGCTGACCGTACTCACAGGTAGGCCGGGTTCCGTTGCTGCTTATCGCTCTGCGGCGAGGAGAAACCACAACCAACCTCCGCCGTACAGCATGTTGAGTGACAATAAATCCGATGAATGGTTCCTTCGGGGTCTCCGGTGACGACGAAAGCCCGACGTACCGGGTCTTCTGGCACCTCACGACGGCCAACACGCCGCTCTACCGCGCTGTCATGGCTGTCTTTCTCGATGCGAAACACCGGTACGTCGTACATCTGCGGCCTGAGGATGTTCATGCAGCCCTCCCGCCGGATCTCCCCGGCGGTCTTGAGGCCGTCTCCGATGCCCTGACCAAGCTCGATGTCTGGGGCAACCTGCGGGCCGATCCGGACACCGGCAGGGTCACCTCCGTCGAGGACTTCTACCGCCATCGCTACATCTACCAGGTCACACAGGAAGGCGAAGCCGTCGAGGAGGCGCTCGGCACCTTCGACGCGGCACTCGGGCGACGCGGCGAACTGCAGGCGGTCGCACTCACCGACATCGCCGAACAGCTCAGGGTGCTGATCCGGCTGTCCGCCGAAGACCAGCCCGACGCCACCCGGATCCACCTGACCCTCCTCGGACTCGCTGAGCGTTTCGCTGGCTTGGCGGACAACGCCCGGGTGTTCATGGGGTCGTTGCAACGGGCGATCGACCTCCACGATGTGGATGTCGAAGTTTTCCTCGCCTATAAAGACCGCCTGATCGAATACCTGGAGAAGTTCGTCAGCGACCTGCTGACCCGGGGTGGCGAGATCGCCGGTCTTCTTACAGACCTGGGCGATCCGGTTGAACCGGACTCGGCTGCGGCCCTGCTCCTCCGGTTCGCCGCCCAACGTGATGCCGGTGATGCCGCTCCCGATGGTGAAGCGGGAAGCGAGCAGGCCGAGGACGACGCCTACAGTCGGTGGATGACCCGCTGGTCCGGGCTGCGGGGCTGGTTCATGTCGACCGACAGTGCGGACGCGCAGGCGAAGCTGTTGCGTGCCCGGGCCCGCAGTGCGATTCCGCAGTTGCTGAACGTGGTGTCCGTACTACGGGAACGCCGGGCCGGACGTTCCGACCGGTCCACCGATTTCCGGACGCTGGCACTCTGGTTCGCCCAGGCTCCAGACGACGAGTCCCGGCACCAGTTGTGGCGTTCGGCGTTCGCCCTGCACGCGTCCAGGCACCTGACCGTGAACGCGGAGACTATGGATCTTTGGGAAGCCGACCCGCCTGCGCCCGGCACACCGTGGGCCGATGCGCCGCCTCTCGAGGTGAGTCCGCAACTGCGCAGAACCGGTTCATACGAACGCCGCGGCAGGGCACGGAAGGTGGAGGACCGCACCGAACTCAAACGCCGGCTCGCGGCTGTCGCTCGGGAACAGGCTGCCCAGACCGCCCTCGCGCGGGCCAGTCTGGACACCGGAGGCAAGACCCGGCTGAGCGAACTGACCGTTTTGGACCGGGACAGCTTCCGCCTGTTCCTCGGTCTGCTGGGCGACGCGCTGTCCGGCTGGCGACCGGGCACCACCGAGGTCGAGACCACAAGCAGTGACGGAACGATGGAGATCAGGCTGACGGCCCTTGCTGACGGTTCACACGCGGAGATCCACACCCCGGCGGGGGTCTTTTCCGGGCCCGACCATTTGATTGAGATCATCGACTTGGAGGCTGGCGCGTGACCCCGCAGGATCTGTCAGGCGGCGGCGGTCTGCGAAGTGCGCTTGTGGGACAGCGCGAGGCGGAGCGGCATCAGGCCGCCAGAGTCCTGCTCGCCCGTCCGCTGCTCAGGGCCGGCGGGGCGACTGCGGACGACTTCCGCCTGGTCCGGCAGTACGCGGCGGAGCTTCGGACCTGGTTCGAACGAAACACCGGCTGGTCACTGACGGTCGACGCGCAGACCGCCAGGCTGGCCAAAGTCCCGGGTGACGCCAGGAACCCCACCCACCCGGCGCAGGGCCGGAACAAGGTTCCGTTCAGCCGACGCCGCTACGTCCTGGTCTGCCTGGCCCTGGCCGTCCTCGACCGGGCTGAGCAGCAGATAGCGCTGGGACGGCTGGCCGAACAGATCGTGTTCGCCGCCGACGACCCCGAGCTCACCGTCGCCGGGGTCATCTTCTCTCTGGAGACCCGGGAGGAACGCGCCGACCTGGTCGCGGTGGTCCGTCTGCTGATCAGCCTCGGGGTGCTCACTCTGGTCGCCGGAGATGAAGAGGCGTATCTCAAACAGGCCGGGGACGCGCTCTACGATGTCGACCGGCGGGTGCTGGCCGGCATGCTGGCCACCAGGCGCGGTCCGTCCACGATCCGTGCGGAGGCGTTCGAGGACCGGCTCACCGCCCTCGCGACGGACGGTTTCGCGGACGCGATGGAGAGCGACGAACTGCGGAACCGCGAGATCAGACACCGGCTGACCCGTCGGCTCCTTGACGATCCGGTGCTGTACTACGCCGACCTGACGGAGCCGGAACTGGTCTACCTGCGCGGTCAGCGGATGAGGATCACCGGTGCCATCGCGGACCTGACAGGTTTGCTGCCGGAACTGCGGGCCGAAGGTATCGCGATGGTGGATCCGTACGACGACCTCACCGACGTCAGGATGCCCGAGCGGGGAACCGAAGGCCATGTGACCCTTCTGATCGCCGAGCACCTAGCCGCGGCGACCGGACCGGTTTCCGTTCGAGAACTTCACGCCCGGGTCCGGGCTTTGGCGGTGGAACACCGGGCCTACTGGCGCAAGACCGAGCCGGGACAGGAAGCCGAACTCGTCTCGCTGGCCCTGGCCCGGCTGACGGCCTTGTCCCTTGCTTATCTGGATGACGGGATGGTTTTCCCGTTGCCCGCGCTCGCCCGCTACGCGGTAGGCGACCCCGTACTGCTCGAACCCGGCGAAACGAAGACCAGAACCCGGCGGACCGCACCGAAGAGGAGGAACCGATGAGTCTCCCGCACCCCAGGAGAGCCAGATGGCAGCCACTGCGTATCGGCCTTGTCGACCTCTTCTATTACGACGTTGAGGAGTTCTGGTTCCGCGACGGCCGATTGCTGCTACGCGGCAACAACGGAACCGGCAAGTCGAAAGTCCTTGCGCTGACCCTGCCGTTCCTCCTCGACGGTGACCTCTCGCCGCACCGGGTCGAGCCTGACGCTGATCCGAAAAAGCGGATGGAATGGAACCTGCTGTTGGGCGGGGAACATCCTGCTTCCGAACGGTTGGGCTATACCTGGATCGAATTCGGTCGCCTTGAGGAGGACGGCACTCCGCAATTCCGGACCCTCGGGTGCGGTCTGAAGGCGGTGAAGGGGCGGGGTATCGCCAAGCACTGGTTCTTCAGCACAACGCAGCGTATGGGAGACGGCCTCTCCCTGCTTGACGCCACCGGGTCAGCGCTTTCCCAGGAACGGCTCGCCGAGGCTCTCACCGGACACGGGCTGGTGTACGACAAGGCGAAGACCTACCGACGAGCTGTGGACGAGGCGTTGTTCGGCCTTGGCGAGCAACGCTACGGCGCGCTGGTCGACCTTCTGGTGCAACTGCGGCAGCCCCAACTGTCCAAACGTCCGAGCGAGAAAGCCCTGTCCCGGGCTCTGACCGAAGCACTACCGCCGATGGACCAGGCGGTGGTCACGGATGTCGCCGAAGCGTTCCGCAGCCTCGACGAGGAGAAGGACCATCTCGCGGCCACTGTCGAGACACAGAAAGCCGCAACCGGATTTCTGACGCACTATCAACGCTATGCGCGAGTGGCCACACGCCGCCGGGCAGCCGGGCCACGCACAACCCAGTCCCGGTACGAAGCACTACACGCCGAACTGGCCACGGCGCAGAACGCGGAAACCAAGGCCGCAGAGGACCTGGCTGCCGCAGAGGCCCGGCTCACCGGGCTGGCCGGGGAACTGCTCCGGCTTCAGGCCGAAGACAAGGCCCTGCGCGAAAGCCCGGAGATGCGAAGCGGCCGGGAGCTGGAACGGGCGGGCGTGGAAGCGGCACAGGCCCGCCGGGCGGCCGACCTGGCGGAGACCGACGCCGGACGGGCCGGGCGCGACGCCGACCGGGTACGGCTGCGGATGGAAGCTGCGGAGCGGCGGACAGAGGTGGCGGCCGCACAACTGGCCGAAGCGCTAGGACAGGCCGGGGAGCAGGCCGGGCAGGCCGGATTCGGTGAAGAGCACACGCGCACGGTGGCGGAGGGGGCGGGAGCCGGAGAATCCGGGGACGAACACCGGCTGCGCCGGATCGCCCACGACCTGGCGGACCGCCGGGAGCGGGCCGTCGACTTCCTGTCCGGGCTGCACCGAAAGGCCACCGCGGCTGTTTCGTCCATGAACACGGCGCGGCTTCGGCTGGACGACGCGGAGACCGAGGTGGCACGGCTGGCTGGCGCGCGCGAGACCGCGGAAGACGACGTCTCCCGGGCGGGTGAGGATCTTGTCGCGGCCGTCCGCGGGCACGTTGCCGCAGCCGTGGAACTGAACGCGGACCCGGCGCTGGACGAACTCCAGTCCTGGACCGCCACACTGGACGGCCTCAACCCGGCACGGGCGTCGGCGGAGGCCGCCGCCAGGCACCTGCGCGGGGAGCTCGCCGGGCAGGTGTCCGACGGTAGGGCCACACAGCGAAGCGCGGAGGAGCGCCTGAGCTCGCTGCGGGCCGAACTGCGGGACCTGGAGTCCGGTGGAGGACAGGCACCTCCGGTTCCCCACACCTGCGTACCCGGTCTCAGAATCGCCCGGCCGGGCGCGCCGATGTGGCGGCTGGTGGACTTCGCCGATGGGCTGCCGGACTCCGCCCGGGCGGGACTGGAGGCCGCTCTGGAGGCGTCCGGGCTCCTGGACGCATGGGTGTCGCCGGACGGCACGCTGCTTGACGCGGAAGTCGGCGACGTACTGCTTCTGCCTGGTCCTCCGGTTTCGGGGACCTCTCTTGCCGAAGTCCTGTGTGTGGCGGTCGACCAGGGGGATTCCCAGGCCGCCGCCGTCGCCGGGAGCACGGTCGCCGGAATCCTGGCATCCATCGGGCTCGGAAACCCGGCCGCGCCCACACGGGTGGACACCGACGGCTCGTTCACGGTCGGCGTGCTCAGCGGACGTTGGCACAAGGACGTAGCGGAGTACATCGGTGAGGGCGCGCGAGAGGAAGCCCGGCGGGTCCGGCTGGCGGAGCTGCGAATTGAGGCCGCCACGGCGGACGAGGAGATCGCAGCCGTCGAGGACCTGCTGTCAGCGCTGGCCCAGCGACAGGAGGGCCTGGAGGGTGAACTCGCGGCGTTCCCCACAGAGGATGTGCTGCGTAGGGCGCACGCGGAACTGGCGGCTGCCGTAAGGCAAACGGTGATCGCCGCGGAGAAGAGGGCGAAGACCGCCGCTGTTGTAAAAACTGCTGTCCAAGAAGTGGCTGCCTTGAATGAGGAGATCAGGGAAGCGGCGGATGCGACCGGACTTCCCGCTGACCCGGCGGCCCTCGGCGATGTGACATCGGCTCTTGCGGGATACCGGCAGGCGTTGGCCGAACTGTGGCCGGCGCTGCGGGAGAACAATGCGGCGCTCGGGGCTGTGGCCGAGCAACGAGCCGACCACGGTGAAGCGGCCGGACACGCGGCCGAATTGCTGGAGCGCAGCGCAACGGCCCGGGATGCAGCCGTGAGCGCCGAATCCCGGCGTGACGTACTCCAGTCCACCGTCGGAGCGTCGGTCGCCGAACTCAACCGGCGCCTGATGAAGGTAGGCGGGTTGATCCAGGCGAACGGCACTGACGTCACAGGTGCCAATCGGGCCCGGGACACCGCGCTTTCGGCGCAAGGACAGGCACGGGGGAGCCGGACCCGGCTGGAGGGCGAGGTCGGCGAAGCCGGGAACCGTCGGGACGAAGCCGTCGCCGCACTTGAACGTTTCGTCGCGACGGGACTGCCCGCGGTGGCCGCGCCGGAGGTCGGGCCTCCGCCGGGCCGGGACTGGTCGGTGGCCCAGGCCGTTCTGCTGGCCCGTCGGCTGGACCAGGAACTGGCTGAGGTCGACTATTCCGACCAATCCTGGGACCGGGCGCAAAAGCGGGTCACGGAGGAACTCAAGCAACTCCAGGACGCTTTGGCCCGACACGGTCACCAGACGGCGGCGCAACTGCTCGACGAAGGCATGGTGGTGGAGATCGTCTTCCAGGG
Organism: Kitasatospora sp. UYEF31; assembly: GCF_057291755.1. Taxonomy (NCBI): domain Bacteria; kingdom Bacillati; phylum Actinomycetota; class Actinomycetes; order Kitasatosporales; family Streptomycetaceae; genus Kitasatospora; species Kitasatospora sp. UYEF31. Next base: position 4,206 of record NZ_JBXAWK010000092.1, on the reverse strand, counting down.
GCGGACGGTCGGCGTCGCCGACCTCACCCGCGATCTGGCGCTTGAGGTCGAGGAGCTGCAGCGGCACCTCTCGGCCCGGGAGCGCGAGATTTTGGAGAACCACCTGATCAACGAAGTTGCGGCAACACTTCAGGAGTTGATCGGGAAGGCCGAGCGCCAGGTAGCTCGCATGAACAGGGAACTGGGTGAGCGCCCGACCAGTACGGGTATGCAGCTCAGGTTGTTGTGGAGGCCGGCGAAACTGGGACCGGTGGGGCTGCCCGCAGCCAGGGAGCGGTTGTTGCGGCAGTCACTGGACGCCTGGTCGACGGACGACAGGGTGGCGGTGGGGGAGTTTCTGCAGACCGAGATCGAACGCGTACGGGCCGATGACCCTTCGGGAACATGGCTGGACCATCTCAGCACCGCACTCGACTACCGGGCATGGCATGAGTTCGGTGTCGAGATCCATCAGCACGGTCAGTGGCGCTCTGCGACCGGCCCGTCGTCGGGAGGTGAGAAGGTCCTTTCCGTGTCCGTGCCCCTGTTCGCGGCGGCGTCCTCGCACTACGCCTCGGCCGAGAACCCGAACGCGCCCCGGCTGATCACGCTGGATGAAGCGTTCGCGGGGGTCGATGACGATTCCCGGGCCAAGTCGATGGGGCTGTTGGCGGCCTTCGACCTTGACGTGGTGATGACCAGTGAACGCGAGTGGGGCTGCTATCCGGAAGTTCCCGGGCTGGCCATCGCCCAGCTGGCCCGGACCGACGATGTGCCCGCAGTGCTGGTGACCCGATGGGAGTGGGACGGCGTCGGACCGAAGGGTCGTGGAACCGAGCCCGACCTGGTGTTCGATGGCCGTTCTTCCGCTCCGGCGGATCAAGATGACCTGTGGTCGTGAACAAAGCGGCAGTCGACCTGCCGAGACTCGGCCGACTGCTCGGCGTGCCGGAGCTCGGCTGGTTCACAACCAGGGTCCGGGCCAGGATGGCGGCCGACCGGCCGTTGGACGGCAGCGTACGTCTCACAGCACCGACAGAAGCCGAACGCGCGGCCGTTGAAAGGCTGCTGGGCCGACCGGCCAAGGCCGCAGGCGCACTCAGCGTCAACCTCGCGGCCGTGGACGCGGTACTGCGGAACAGCGGAGTGTGTACGGACGGGCTGGCGGCGGCGGTGGAGGTTCTCACCGGGCCGGTGGAGCTCCGCGCAGAGGTTCGGGCTGCTGAGGAAGCGGCTTGGGAGCGTGCGTACGCGCCGCTTGAATCGTTGGTGCGGGACAGGCCTGAATTCGAGGAGTGGCTGGTTCGTCTGCGGAGCTCAGGTCTAGTGCGCCGGCTTGCCGGTGAGGCAGGCGCTGCCGGGACCGTACTGAGGAACCTTGCTGACGTGTCGGCCGCTCTTCCATTGAACCCGGGGATGCCTTTGGGCGTGTTCGCTGCCAAGGTGTGCCGAGACGCACATGCTCTGGATGACGGCCGTCCGCTGTCCATCCTTGCCCTTCGCGCCGCCCAGGCGCTGAGCGGGGTCCCTGCCGGATCCGGTGCGGAGTGGCGTCGCGAAGTCTGGTCTTCGGTAGGGCTCTTGAAGGACGAACTGTCCAGCACAGTTCTCACGCTGGGTTTGCCCGGTGACGAGGCAACCCCCACCGGGCGGGCACTGCGAGCTATGGGGGACGCCGGGCAGCCGGTGGTTCTCACCCTGCGACAGCTGATGATGGACCGCGTAGCTCCCCTGCCATGCGTATTCGTCTGCGAGAACCCGGCCGTTGTCGCGGCCGCCGCCGATCAGCTCGGCGCGGCCTGTCCGCCTCTCGTCTGTTTGTCCGGACAGCCGAGCGCTGCTGCGCTGCGGCTACTCCGGCACCTCACCGCCGACAGGGGGACTCTTTGTTATCACGGCGATTTTGACTGGGGCGGCGTGCGGATCGCTGCCGCGCTCGGGACTCGGGTGCCGTGGAGACCCTGGCGGTTCGGTGCCGCTGATTACCGCCGCGCACTTCCCACGGGGGCCGGACAAGCGATTGAGGGCACGCCTGCGGCGACTGAGTGGGATCCGGATCTGGGAGTGGCGCTTCGGGAACATGGGCACCGGGTTGAGGAAGAAGCGGTCCTGGAGGACCTGATCGCAGATTTGACTACTGCCGGGCGACAAGGACTCCAATCTGCCTTCGCACCCGACGTGACTGGAGATGTATAGGAGACAGGGCGGCTGGGCTGTGCGGCGCGCAGTCTGATTCCGCCGAATGATCACATACGGCCATGCGGTATCTCGGTCCAACAAGCTGCCAGTACACGCGGCAGGGTTATGTTCACCCATGCTGCCCGGTAGGTTTCCGGAGGTGGTGATCGCTGCCAACGGGCCGATTGGGCAGCAGACAGTTACGCTGACCGTAAATGGAGAGAGGGGGACAGCGTGCTGCTCCGGTTCCGTGCCGCGAACGTGCGGTCGCTACGCGACGAGCAAGAGCTGTCCTTTGTTGCCTCTGAGCATGAGCCAGGCAGTGCGGCGCGTGAGTTGAGGCTCGGCGGGGATCGTTCCGCAGACGTCTTTCCTCTCATCGGCATCTTCGGTGCCAACGCTTCAGGCAAGTCGAACGTCCTGGCCGCTATGACCGACATGCGTATGGCAGTTCTCAACTCTTACGCTCGCTGGGCATCATTCGAAGGCGTTCCCCGCAAGCCGTTCGCGCTGGATGCGAAGAGCGAGCGCGAACCCAGCTTCTTCGAAGTGGACCTTGTGATCGATGAGGTCCGTTGGACGTACGGGTTCGAGCTCGGCTCGGCCCGCGTCGAGGCCGAGTGGATCCACAGCTATCCCCGTGGACACCGTCAGGTGTGGCTTGACCGTGACGCATCACGAGGTGATGTGTACGAGTGGCCCGGTGGCCGGGTCAAGGATCGTGCGCAGTTGGTGCGGCGAACCCGCCAGAACACGTTGTTGCTGTCCACGTCCGGCACCGACAACCACCCCCAGCTCTCCCCACTCTTTCACTGGTTCCGCCGCAACCTGTGGCTGATTAATCCGGAGGACGAACGGGTGCAGCGCGAGGCGTTCACCACCCAAGAGCTATCAGGAAGCCGGGCCCGCCGCATTGAGGAGCTCCTCCGGGTGGCCGATCTCGGCATCACGGGAGCCGAGGTAGTCAAGGACGGTAAGGGCCAGGGAACGGTGAAGCTGGTCCACCGCTCCCCTCTTTGTCAGTCTGTGGTGATACATCCGATTTTACCGGGTTAACCTGAGAGGGCACGACAGGAGACCCCCACATGACCAACACCACCCCCGCCGCGGCAGACCCCGCCGTCAGGCCCCGGCGCCGCACCTTCACCGCCGAGTACAAACTGCGGATCGTCGCCGAGTACGACGCCGCACCCCGGGGTGCCAAAAGCGCGGTCCTGCGCCGCGAACGCCTCTACGACTCCCACGTCGCCGAATGGCGGGCCGCCCGCGACGCCGGCGCCCTGGAAAACCTCGTCGACCGACGCACCGGCCCCGCCCGGCCGAAGAAGTCCACCGCCGAAGTCGAGAACGACAAACTCCGCCACCGCATCGCCCGCCTGGAGAAGGAGGTGGACAAGCGCGACGCGGCGCTGGAGATCCTGGGAAAAGGGGTCAGGCTCTTGGAACTACTCTCCGAGAGCACGGACTAAAACACCAAGCCGACACCCAACTCGCCGACACCGCAACCAAGTTGACCCCCCACCTCGGTGTCGTAGCGGCCTGCCGGCTCACCGGCCGCTCCCGCGCCACCCATCACCGTCACCTGCACCCCGCAGAGCCGAAAGCCCGCACACCCCGGCCCTCCCCGCCCTCGGCCCTGGACCCGGCCGAACGCGCCGCCGTACTGGACCTGATGAACACCCCCGAGTACGTCGAACTCGCCCCCGCCCAGATCTGGACCCGCGAACTGGACGCCGGCCGCTACCACTGCTCGGTATCCACCATGTACCGGATCCTGCGCGAGCACGGCCAGTCCGGCGAACGACGCCGCCAGGCCACGCACCCGGCCAAGGCGGTCCCCGAACTGGTCGCCGACGCACCCTCGCAGGTGTTCACCTGGGACATCACCAAACTCGCCGGACCGGACAAGGGCATCTGGTACCACGCCTACGTCATCATCGACATTTTCAGCCGATACGTCGTGGGCCACACCGTCGAGGCGGCCGAATCCGCCGACCGGGCCGAGGAGTTCATCGCCGACACCATCGAACGCAACGGCGTCGTCCCCGA
>NZ_JBXAWK010000091.1:0-17644 GCF_057291755.1 Kitasatospora sp. UYEF31 | reverse complement strand
TCGGCGTTTCTTCCGACTCGGTAAGCTTAGCACGTCGTTTCCGGCGTATTTCCGCTTCCCGTTCGCATCGGGTCAGTCCTTGCGGGCTTTCCTTCTGCTCTTCGAGCCTAGCAGATCCGTTATCTTGTCCGTAACCCTCGACCGTGAATTTTCTTCACGACCAGTGGTGACTGGTTACAAGGCGCGCGATCTCCTGTGCTCTTGCATCAACCGTACCAGGCCCCGGCAGGCCGGCGAAACGTCATCGAATTTCGATGAATTCCGCCATGACCGCAGCTCGAAATAGACAAATGGAATGCCGGAGCAAAATCCGTCTGCCGAATAGTCGGGCTACATGGCCAATCCCGATGAACACGCATCCGTACGACCGGGCGACCACGCAAAGCGCAGTAGTCCGCTGTCGGATTGATCAATCAGGAGGTGGTGTCACTCGCAGGACCGGCCATTGCGCCTCACTCGTGAGCCTCTTGGACTCGCCCGGGGGCTGGCAGCTGTCCGGAACCCCGAACAAGCGACTTGGAAGACACTAGGCGAGTACTCCATACGAGTCAAGCCGCCTCCCGGAACGATCCCGGGGAGCGGCTTGACGGGCGTTGTACCCAACCGTGGGCCCAACTGTGCAGCGGCTGCTGACTGCAGGTCAGGCCGCTGTGTAGTCGATCGCCGCGAGGTTCCGCTTCCCGCGGCGCAGCAGAACCCAGCGTCCGTGCAGCAGGTCTGCGGCGGTGAGCACGGCGGCCTCATCGGTCACCTTCACGTTGTTCACGTACGCCCCGCCCTCCTTGACGGCTCGGCGTGCGGCGCCCTTGCTGGCGACCAGGCCGGTCTCCACCAGGGCGTCCACGACGGTCGGCAGTTCGGTCACCGAGGCGGACGGCAGTTCCGCTGTGGCGCCGACGAGCGTCGCGGCGTCCAGCTCCGCCAGCTCGCCCTGCCCGAACAGCGCCTTGCTCGCGGCGATGACCGACGCGCACTGCGCGGCACCGTGGACGAGGGTGGTCAGCTCCTCGGCGAGCGCCCGCTGGCCGGCCCGCAGGTGCGGGGTCTCCGCGCCGGACCGCTCCAGCTCTTCGATCTCCCCGTGCGACTTGAAGCTGAAGGTCCGCAGGTAGCGGGGCACGTCGCGGTCATCCGTGTTGAGCCAGAACTGGTAGAAGGCGTACGGCGTGGTCAGCTCGGGGTCGAGCCACACCGCCCCGCCCTCGGTCTTGCCGAACTTCGTGCCGTCGGCCTTGGTGAGCAGGTGGGTGGTCAGCGCGTGTGCCTGGCCGTGCGGGTCGTTGCCCGTCATCCGGCGGATCAGGTCGAGGCCGGCGGTGATGTTGCCCCACTGGTCGCTGCCGCCGATCTGCAGTGTGCAGCCGAACCGGCGGTACAGCTCGACGTAGTCGTACGACTGGAGCAGCACGTAGCTGAACTCGGTGTAGCTCATGCCTTCCCCGCCGAGGCGCGACTTGACCGTGTCGCGGGCGAGCATCTGGTTGACGCTGAAGTGCTTGCCGATGTCGCGCAGGAATTCGACCGCGCCGAGGCCGCCCGTCCAGTCCAGGTTGTTCGCCATGACGGCCGTGGTCGGGCCGTCACCGTCGAAGTCGAGGTACGGGGAGAGCTGGCCGCGGATGTGTCCGACCCAGGTGGCCACCGTGGCGGCGTCGTTGAGCTGGCGCTCCGCCGAGGGCTTGGGGTCGCCGATCATGCCGGTGGCCCCGCCGACGAGGGCGATGGGGCGGTTGCCCGCAAGCTGGAGGCGGCGCAGCGTGAGGACCTGCGTCAGGTGCCCGACGTGGAGGCTCGGCGCGGTCGGGTCGAATCCGCAATAGACAGTGACGGGGCCGTCTGTGAACGCCTTGCGCAGTGCGTCCTCATCGGTGGTCTGGGCGAGCAGGCCCCGCCACCGCAGCTCGTCGACGATGTCCGTCACGGTTCTGTGTCTCCTTCGTTGTTGAGGTCCGTCCACGTTTGTGGATGGGAACAGCATGGCCGACCGTACGCGGTCGGCGCGAACCGGTTATGTCTTGGACGTGCGCTCGCGCGGCACGTGGGCCCGGCAGGGGCTGGCCGTGGGGTCCGCGTTGATCCACCAGCGCCGGGGCTGTCCGGCAACCGCTCCGGAGACGCCGGTGCGCGGGCCGTTCCGTACGGCATCCGCTGTAGGCGGGACACCTGGCAGGACGCGGAACGAGCCCCCGGGCACTCGGGCAGTGGTGTGGTGCTGAGGGGGCCGTTCCGGCCCCCTCACAGCATTCACACCGGTTGCGGATCATCCATCTGGAGGCCGCCCGGCGGGAGGTTCATCTCATGGTGTGGAGTTCAGGGGAAGTCGTTCCGAGCGCGTCACCCGCGTGCTACCCCGCAGACAATACCCGCGCTCCGCAGTCTGCGTCTGACTGCCGTCCACCGCTGAGCGCAGGTGATGGAATGTCACCGCGGAGTCGGTCCAAGAGGATTCGGTCCAAGGGGATTCAAGAGGAGGAGAACACCATGGTGTTCAAGAAACTGATGGCCAGTCTCGGTTCCGGTGGCGCGACGGTGGAGACGGAGTTGCACGGCGCGGACGTCGTCCCGGGCGGGTCCGCGCAGGGGGCTGTACGGATCACCGGTGGCAAGGTCGGGCAGGACATCGAGGGTGTGTACGTCGCTCTGCAGGCGGTCGTCGAGGTCGAGACCGAGGACAATGACTACCGGGTGAACGAGGACTTCGGCCGGGTGCGGGTGTCCGGGCCGTTCCAGATCGCCGCGGGTGCCGTCCACGACCTGCGGTTCTCGTTGCCGGTCCCGTGGGAGACGCCGGTGACGGTGTTCCGGGGTGTGCAGTTGCGCGGCACGAGCATCGGTGTCCGGACCGAACTCTCGATCGACCGCGCGGTGGACAAGGGCGACCTCGACCCGGTGAACGTGCATCCGCTGGCCGCGCAGGCGCTGATCCTGGACGCGTTCGGCAGTCTGGGATTCCACTTCAAGGGCGCTGACCTGGAGAAGGGGAACATCAAGGGCACCCGGCAGCAGCTGCCGTTCTACCAGGAGATCGAATTCGCCGCGGCGGCGGAATTCGCCGGCCGCATCAACGAGGTCGAGCTGACATTCATCTCCGGTGAGCACTCCACCCAGGTGGTCCTGGAGGTGGACAAGAAGGGCGGGGTCTTCTCCGGCGGCAGTGACGCGTACCGGCTTTTCGAGGTCGAGCACAGCACCGCGGCGCAGACGGACTGGACGGCCTACTTGCGCGCCTGGCTGCACGAGATCGGCGGGAAGCGCGGCTGGTGACCCTTCGTTAGGGTCGGGCGTACGGGAGCGGCGGCTGGGAAGCCGCTCCCGTACGTTCCCTACCGGGAGGTTTTCCTGTGTCCGACGCCAAACGTCCGCCACTGCCTTACGACTTCCTGCCGCCGGTGCCGTCATTCACCGTGACCAGCACCGATGTGGCCGACGGGCGCACCCTCGCACCCGTCCACCTCAGCGGCGTGCTGGGGGTGCCCGGCGGCGAGGACGTGTCGCCGCAGCTGTCCTGGTCGGGGTTCCCGCCGCAGACGCGGTCGTTCGTCGTCACCTGCCTCGACCCTGACGCGCCGACCGGCAGCGGGTTCTGGCACTGGTCCGCGGTGGACATCCCCGCGTCGGTGACCGAGTTGGGCACCGGTGCCGGCTCGGTGGACGGCAAGGGGCTGCCCGCCGGGGCGTTCCAGGTGCGGAACGACGCCGGTACGGCCGGCTACGTCGGCGCGGCGCCGCCGGAGGGGCACCACGAGCACCGGTACGCCTTCGTCGTGCACGCCGTGGATGTCGAGCATCTCGACCTGGACGCGGACGCCGCTCCGGCGCTGGTGGGGTTCAACCTGTTCTTCCACACCCTCGCCAGGGCGGTCGTCGTGCCGGTCTACCGGCGCTGAGCGGCACAGCTGTGACGGTCCTGGGGTTCGCGGGGCGTCCGCTGCCCCGGAACCCCGCCCGGCAGACCCCAGGACCGTCACAGCGCGTCAGCCCGCTTTGTCCTTGACGTACTTCGCCCACTTCGTTTCGAACTGGTCCCGGTTGAGCCCACCGGTGGCCTCGGCGAGGGCCGCGTCGACCGGAGCCGCGCCCGGTTCCTGGTAGCTCTTGATGACAAACGCCTGAGCCTTGGCGTCGCCGTACTTCTCCGCGATGAAGCGGATGGCCAGCATGCTCAGGTGGTAGTTGATGCTCGCCGTCCCGGTGTCTTTCCCGTACAGCACCTCGTCGGTGGGCAGTTTCCCGTCGAACTTGTCGTCCCGGATGTACGTGCGGACGGCCGGGACGTAATACTCGCCCAGCGACCTGTCGGTCCACTCGAAGTAGCTGGCGAACCCTTCGATGATCCACAGGGGCGGTTCGTCGCCCGCGGTCCCGAAGCCGCCGACGATCGCGTGGCCCATCTCGTGCCGCAGCACGTCGGTCTGGCCGCCGGCCTCTCCGAACGCCTTGTCGGTGCTGTCCACCACGATGCGGCTGCCGACGAGCTTCTTGCGCTCCGTCGTCCCGCCCGCACCCGGGTCGCCCGGCAGGGTCGCGCAGAACCCGGAGCTGCCGGGGACCATCACCCCGTCGCCCATGAGCTGGTCGTAGACCTTGCGGTCCGGTGCGGCGAAGACGACGAACTTCGTCGGGATGCCGCTCGGCCCGGTCCACACTTCGAGGTCCCGGACGGCGGCCTTCTCCGCCCGGCCCGCCCAAGTCTCGGCCTTCGGGCCGCCGGTGTCCTTGGTGACCAGGAGCAGCACGTGCGGTTTGGTGACCGCCTTGAGCTCGGCCACGTCCCACGCCTGCGGGTAGCCCGCGGAGCCGCCGGGGCCGCCTTCGACCTTGGTGATGCGCAGCGGTGCGTCGACGGCCGCCCGGCTGAGCGTCCAGCGGTAGACCTCGGCGGTCGGCGCGCTGTCCACTCCGCTGATGCGGTGGGCGAAGCTGACCGTCGCGGTGGTGCTGAGCGCTCCGGTGTCGGCGGCGCTGTCGGCGCCGCGGACGCGGTCCAGGCGGAAGACCGCGCTGTCGAACGGGATGAGCTTGAGGTTGGCGAACAGCCGGGTGCGTTCGCTGACCAGGCCGTCGGCGGCGGGGTCGTACGGGGCGAGGAAGGTTCCGAGGCTGCCGCTGCGCAGTGCCTCGGTCTGGGTCGCGGCCAGTTCCCTGACCTCGTCTTCGGATATCCGGGTGTGCGGCGGCAGGCTCGGGGTCTTCCGGTCGCCGCCCGTCGACTTCTTGCCGGTGGACCCGGTGGACGGGGTCGCCGCCGGGGCGGAGTCGGCGGCGTCGGCGACGTGGTCGCCGCCGCTGTCCGGGTCGTAGGTGACGACGGCCCACACCAGGAGGCCGGCGAAGGTGCCGGCGGCCAGGAGGCTGACGGCCACGGTGCGCCGGCGTTTGCGGCGGGCGGCGGCCGGGTCCGGCGGGGTGGGGAGGTAGTAGGGGCCGTACGGGCCGTACGGGAGTTCTCCGGTGTCCGGCGGGTCTGCCTGGTGGGGGCCCGTGGCGGTTCCGGTGTCCGGTGTCGTCCACGGGTCCGGTCCTGAGGCGGTGTCCGGTCCCGTCCACGGGTTTGATCCGGGACCCGCCTGCGGTACCGCGTCGGGTCCGGGAGCCGTCCGCGGTCCCGCCCACGGGTTCGCGTCCGCGGGTCTGCCGTGGCCGCCGTCCCCGACCGGGTCCCCGGCTGCCGGCGTGCCGTCGTCCTGTTCAGCCATGTTTTTCCTTCCCCCCGCGGCCCCCGGCGGAGTTCTCCGCGCCGGTCGGGCCGCCCCCACCTGGTCCGCGTCGGTGGCCCCCTGTGCCAACGCCGCGTGCGGGCGAGGATATACGGGCTTGTACAGGGGGCACACCGGCGGGACCGGCTACGTGGTGGGTCCTCCTTCTTCGAGGTCCCCTTCCAGCTCAAGGTAGGTGCGGCGGAGTTGGTCCAGGGTGTCCGGGTCGGGTGCCGCCCACAGCTTCCGGTCGACGGCTTCGAGCAGGCGCTCGGTGATGCCGCGCAGCGCCCAGGGGTTGGATTTCTGGAGGAATTCGCGGACGCCGGGGTTGAAGACGTACTCCTGGCTGAGACTTTCGTACATCCAGTCGTCGACGACTCCGGCGGTGGCGTCGTAGCCGAACAGGTAATCGACGGTGGCGGCGAGTTCGAAGGCGCCCTTGTAGCCGTGGCGCTGCATCGCGGCGATCCAGCGGGGGTTGACCACGCGGGCGCGGAAGACGCGTTTGGTCTCTTCGGCCAGGGTGCGGGTCTTCACCTGCTCGGGAACCGCGGAGTCGCCGATGTACGCGGCGGGCGCGGCACCGGTGAGCGACTTGACCATGGCGACCATGCCGCCGTGGTACTGGAAGTAGTCGTCGGAGTCGACGATGTCGTGTTCGCGGTTGTCCTGGTTCTTGGCGGCGACCGCGATGCGCTTGAACGCGGTCTCCATGTCGCCGCGGGCCTCCCGCCCGTCGAGTCCGCGGCCGTAGGCGTAGCCGCCCCAGACGGCGTAGACCTCGGCGAGGTCGCCTTCGTCGCGCCAGTTGCGGGCGTCGATCAGCGGCAGGAGTCCGGCTCCGTACGCCCCGGGCTTGGACCCGAAGATACGGCTGGTGGCGCGGCGGCGGTCACCGTGTTGTTGCACGTCTTCGTCGACATGGCGGCGGACGAAGTTGTCCTCGTGGGTCTCCTCCAGTGCGGCGACCGCGTCCACCGCGTCGTCGATCATCTGGATGACGTGCGGGAAGGCGTCCCGGAAGAAGCCGGAGATGCGGACGGTGACGTCCACCCGGGGGCGTCCGAGCTCGGCGACGGGGACGACTTCGAAGCCGGTGACCCGGCGGGAGGCCTCGTCCCAGACGGGGCGGCAACCGAGCAGTGCGAGGATCTCGGCGATGTCGTCGCCCTGGGTCCGCATGCAGCTGGTGCCCCACACGGTGAGGCCGACGCTGCGGGGGTACTCGCCGGTGTCGGCGACGTGCCGGGCGATCAGCGAGTCGGCGAGCGCCTGCCCGACGTCCCAGGCGTTGCGGGACGGGATGGCCTTCGGGTCGACCGAGTAGAAGTTCCGGCCGGTGGGGAGCACGTTGACCAGGCCGCGGGTGGGTGATCCGGACGGTCCGGCGGGGACGTAGCCGCCGTCGAGTGCCCGCAGGACGTTGGTGATCTCGTCGGTGGTCCTGGCCAGGCGCGGCACCAGTTCCGTACACGCGAAGTCCAGCACGGCGCAGACCTCGGGGACGGTCTCGCCGTCGAACACGTCGGCGCACACCCGGTCGACCGCGGCGGAGTCCCAGGCGTGTTCTTCCATCGCGAGGGCCAGGCGGCGGGCGAGTTCTTCGAGGATGTCGACGACGTCAGCGCCTGTTCGTGACGGCTTGTCGACAAGTCGTCGCAGTACCTCAGGTGCGGTGACCTGCGCGCCCGGTTCGACGAGGAGTTCCTTCTCGTCGAGTCCGAAGTGCGCGGCGGTGGCCGCGCGCAGGCCCGGCAGAGCGTTGGCGGTGCCGCCCCAGATCTGCGAGGCGCGCAGCACGGCCAGGGCAAGGTTGACCCGCGGCTCCCCCGTCGGCGCGTTGCCGAGGATGTGCAGACCGTCGCGGATCTGGACGTCCTTGACCTCGCACAGGTAGCCGTCGACGTGCAGCAGGAAGTCGTCGAAGTCGTCCTCCGCCGGCATGCCGTCCTGGTGCAGGTCGTGGTGCAGTTGGGCGGCCTGGATGAGGGTCCAGATCTGGGCGCGTACGGTCGGCAGCTTGTCCGGGTCCAGGGCCTGCACGGTGGCGTACTCGTCGAGGAGCTGTTCGAGTTTGGCCATGTCACCGTACGTCTCGGCGCGGGCCATCGGCGGCACGAGGTGGTCGACGACGGTGGCGTGGGCGCGGCGCTTGGCCTGGGTGCCCTCCCCCGGGTCGTTGACGATGAACGGGTAGATGAACGGCAGGTCGCCCAGGACGGCGTCGGGGGCGCAGTCGCGGGCGAGGCCCAGGCCCTTGCCTGGCAGCCACTCCAGGGTGCCGTGCTTGCCGCAGTGGATGACCGCGTCCGCGCCGAACCCGCCGTCGGAGACCGGGGATTCGAGCCAGCGGTAGGCGGCGAGGTAGTGGTGCGACGGCGGCAGGTCGGGGTCGTGGTAGATCGCGACCGGGTTCTCGCCGAAGCCGCGCGGCGGCTGGATCATCAGGACGGCGTTGCCGAAGGTCAGCGAGGCGAGCACGATGTCGCCGTTGTCGACATACAGACTTCCAGGCGGGGGTCCCCAGTGCTCCAGCATCGGGGCGCGCAACGTTTCGGGGAGCCGGTCGAACCACTGCTGGTAGTGCTTGAGCGGCACCCGCGCGGGGGCCAGCGCGAGCTGTTCCTCCGTCAGCCATTCGAGGTCGTGGCCGCCGGCCGCGATCAGGGCGTGGATCAGCGCGTCGCCGTCCTCGTGCGCCCGCCAGAGTGAGGTGTCCGCGCCGAGGTCGTAGCCGGCGTCCTCAAGGGCGCGGAAGAGCAGCACCGCCGAGGTGGGGGTGTCGAGACCGACGGCGTTGCCGACCCGGGAGTGCTTGGTCGGGTAGGACGACAGCACGATCGCGAGCTTCTTGTCCGCGTTCGGCAGGTGCCGAAGTTTCGCGTGCCGTACGGCCGTACCGGCGACCCGGGCGGCCCGCTCGGGGTCGGCCGTGTACACCGCGATGCCGTCGCCGTTGAGTTCCTTGAAGCTGAACGGGACGGAGATCAGGCGGCCGTCGAACTCGGGGATGGCGACCTGCATCGCCGCGTCCATCGGGGAGACCGCCGCGGACGCCTCCCAGACGGCGCGGGTGCTGGTCAGGCACAGGCCCTGGATGACGGGGATGTCCAGCGCGGCCAGCGCGCCCACGTCCCAGGCGTCCTCGTCGCCGCCCGCGACGGCGTCGGTGGCGGTCTGGCCGCCACCGGCCAGGACGGTCGCGATCAGCACGTCGGCCCGGCCGAGGATTTCGACCAGGCCGCCCGCGCCCCCGCTGCTCAGTCCGCGCAGCGAACCGCAGTACACCGGAAGGGCGTTCGCCCCGGCGGCTTCGATCGCCTCGCACAGGGTCGCGATGAAGGCGGTGTTCCCGGACAGCTCGTGGGCCCGGTAGAACACGATTCCGACGGTCGGCCGGTCCGGGTCGGCGGCGTACGCGCCGTGCAGTCCGTACTCGGGCATCGACTGCGGGGCGGCGAAGCCGACCCCGGTGAGCAGCACCGTGTCGGTGAGGAAGGCGTGCAGCTCGGCCAGGTTGGCCGTACCGCCTTCGACCAGGTAGGCGAGGGCTTCCCCGGCGACTCCGGACGGCACGGTGGACATTGCCATGAGCGAGGCGTCCGGTTCGGACTCGCCGCCGAGGACGACGGTTGGCACGCCGGTGGCCAGGAGTGCGTCGAGCCCGGCCGCCCAGGTCCGTCGTCCGCCGAGGAGCCGGACGACGGCTATCCGCACGTCGCGGACGAGGCCGGGGACCTCCGCCGGGTCTACCGAAGCCGGGTTCGCCGTACGCCAGTCGGCGTGGGACCCGGCCGCGGCGAGCAGCTCGGTGTCGGCGGTGGACAACAACAGGACGCGCGCCATCGCAGGTCCTCCCTCGGGGTCCGCGCCCCGTCAGATGCTGGTGGGTGTGCGACGGCGGCAGTTCCTGACTCGACGTCACCGGATGGTGCGCGTCTCACAGTGGCGGGACCGTCCCGGCTTCATGAGCGCAGCGAATGAAGAATCAAACACTGCGCACCGGGTTCCTGCGCGGCCGTCGGGGCTCATCCTGGCAGACGGGGGTGTTTCTACACGACGCCCGGCGGCACGAACGGCATTCCGGCCGGGGCCCCCCGCGTGATCAGCCGGTCCACCGCCGCGTTGTCGAGGTGCGCGGTGACAAGATCGCCGAGCGCGTCCAGGCGTTCCTGGCGCGCGGCCTCGAACGAGGTGTCCGGTGAGACGGTGAAGTCCCGGCCGGCCGTACGGGCGACATGTGCCAGGACGTCGCGGCGGAAACCGTCGTTCTCCAGCGCCCCGTGCCACAGGCTTCCCCAGGTCGCGCCGTCGCGGCAGCCGTCGACGGGGGTTCCGTCGGCGGTGGTGAACAGGGGTTCGCCGCCGTCGACGGAGACGGTTCCGTGGTGGATCTCGTAGGCCGCGACCGGCTGGCCGTCGGCGAAACCGGACGGCCGGGCGAGGGTTTTGGCAGTGGCGAACCGGACCCGGACCGGCAGCAGGCCGAGGCCGTCGACGGTGCCCGCCTTGCTCTCGACATCGTCTTCGATCGTACGGGCGAGCATCTGGTAGCCGCCGCAGATCCCGTACACCGGAAGACCGGCCGCGGCGCGGCGGGCCAGCGCCGCGTCCAGGCCGCGTTCGCGCAGCCAGGCCAGGTCGGACACCGTGGCCCGGCTGCCGGGGAGCACCACCAGGTCGGCGTCGGCTATCTCGGCGGGCGAGCTGACGAACCGTACGACGACGCCCGGTTCGACCGACAGGGCGTCGATGTCGGTGAAGTTGCTGATGTGCGGGAGGCGGACGACGCAGATCCGCAGGATGTCCGCGCCCAGCGGCGGCACGGGCGCGCCCCTGTCGGCTTCCAGGGCCAGGGAGTCCTCGACGTCGAGCCACAGGCCGTGCAGGAACGGCAGGACGCCGAGCACAGGGCGGCCTGTCAGTTTGTCGATTTGTGTCAGCGCGGGTTCGAGCAGCCGGACGTCACCGCGGAACTTGTTGACGATGAATCCGCTCAGCAACGCCTGGTCCTCACGGGAGAGCAGCGCGAGTGTGCCGTACATCGCCGCGAACACCCCGCCCCGGTCGATGTCCCCGACCACCAGGACCGGCAGGTCCGCCGCCCGGGCCAGGCCCATGTTGGTGATGTCGCGGTCCCGCAGGTTGATCTCGGCGGGACTGCCGGCGCCTTCGCAGATGACCACGTCGTAGCGGGACCGCAGGTCGGCCAGGGATTCGAGCACGGTTTCGAAGAGTCTGGGCTTCAGCTCGTGGTAGTTGAGCGCGCCGACGTCGGCGAAGGGCTTGCCCAGGAGCACGACCTGGGCGCTGTTGTTCCCGCCGGGCTTGAGCAGCACCGGGTTCATCACGGCCTCGGGCTCGATCCCGGCCGCCGAGGCCTGCATCGCCTGGGCCCGGCCGATCTCCGCGCCGTCGAGGGTGACCATCGAGTTCAGCGACATGTTCTGCGCCTTGAACGGGGCGACCTTGACCCCTTCGCGGGCCAGCCGGCGACACAGTCCGGCGGTGACGATGCTCTTCCCCGCGTCCGAGGTGGTTCCGGCGATCAGCAGGGCACCGTTCATCGGTTTTGCGCCTTTCAGAGGTTCTTGGCTCAGAGGTTCTTGGCTCAGTGGTTCGTCGCTCAGTGGTTCGTCGCTCAGTGGTTCGTCGCTCAGTGGTTCGTGAAGCGCGCGTTCTTGGTGCCGCGGTTCCAGGCGAAGGCGATGAGTACGGCCGACCCGAGCGCTGCGGCGCCCACAACGGCTGACAGTCTCGCCGCCCGGTCGATGTCCCGCGCGTCGGGCGGGGGCCCGTCGCCGAGTTCGGGCCGGTGTTCGGTCCGGGTGCCGTAGACGTTGCGACCGCCGAGCCGGATCCCGAGGGCTCCGGCGGCGGAGGATTCACAACGGCCCGCGTTCGGGCTGGGGTGGGACGCCTTGTCGCGACGTAGCACCCGCAGGGTGTCGGCGCGGCTGCCGCCGACGACCGGCGCGACGGCGACCGTGAGCAGCCCGGTCAGCCGCGCGGGCACGAAGTTCGCCGCGTCGTCGAGACGGGCCGCGGCCCAGCCGAAGTTCAGGTAGCGGTCACTCTTGTAGCCGACCATGGCGTCCAGGGTGTTGACGGCGCGGTAGGCGAGCAGCCCTGGCATCCCCGCGAGCGCTCCCCAGAACAGGGGTGCGACCACGGCGTCGGAGGTGTTCTCGGCGACGGATTCGACGACGGCGCGGGCGATGCCCTGGGCGTCGAGCCCCGCGGGGTCGCGGCCGACGAGGTACGGCAGCCGCTCGCGCGCCGCAGCCAGGTCGCCGTCGACCAGTGGTCGGGCGATGGTCCGGGCTTCCCTGCGGAGGGTCGTGCCGCCGAGGACCGCCCAGGCGCAGGCCGCAGTGGTGATCGTCCGGGCGACGGGACGGTTTTTAGTGGCCCGGTCGAGGGCGACGCCGAGCGCGGTGACGGACCCGACGCAGAGGGCCGTGTACGCCGCGCCTCCCGCACGGGAATCCCCGTACATCATTTGTTCGATTCTTTTGGCGCCCCGGCCGAACACGGCCACGGGGTGGCCGGGGCGCGGGTCGCCGATGACAGCGTCGGCAGCGGCGCCGAGCAGCAGGCCAACGGCTGTCGGCAGGGTGGGTCGGGGCATGCGCGACAGCATCTCAGACAGGCGTCAGCCGATCGCCGGCTGGACCCGCTTGGGCCGGCGGACCAGCTCGCCGCCGCAGTTGGGGCAGGTGTCGTCCAGCGCCGCGCTGCACGGCTCGCAGAATGTGCACTCGTAACTGCAGATCCGGGCGGGGCCTTCCCCGGTGAGCGCGGTTTCGCACTTCTCGCAGATCTCGCGCATTTCCAGTGCCATGTGGGTTCAACCTCCCGGAACGGACCTGATGAAAGGTCAGCTTAGGGGGCTACCCGGACGTAACCTCAAGCCCCGTGGCGGGGGTCACGCGAGCATCCGGACGACCGCGATGAGGCCGACTGTCACGATCACTCCGCGCAGCACCATCGGGGGTAGTTTCCGACCGACTCTGGCCCCGACCTGACCGCCGATCACCGATCCGACAGCGATAAGCGCAACGACCGTCCAGGAGACCTCGGCGATGCAGATGAACAGGATCGCCGCGACCCCGTTCACCAGACCGGCCAGCACGTTCTTGATGCCGTTGAGGCGCTGGAGCCCGTCGTCCAGGAACACGCCGAGCAGGGCGAGCAGGATGACACCCTGGGCCGCGCCGAAGTAACCGCCGTAGACGCCGGTCCCGAGCACCGCGGCGAACAGCACGGGGCCGCCCGTCGCGGATGGGATCCCGGACTCTGTCCCGTCGTTTTTGTTGTCGTTGTCGTTGTCGGCGGCGGCGGCGGCGTTGTCGGCGGCGGCGCGCTTGGCGGCCAGCTTCCTGGACAGTGTCGGCTGGAGCACCACCAGGACCAGGGCGATCAGGATGAGCGCGGGCACGATCGCTTTGAAGGCACCGTCGGGCAGCGTCAAAAGGAGGACCGCGCCGATGACGCCGCCGATCAGCGACGCGGTGCCGAGGCGGACTATCCGCGGCCACTGCCCGGCGAGTTCGCGCCGGTAGCCGATCGCCCCGCTGACGGAACCCGGGACGAGGCCGATGGTGTTGGAGACGTTGGCGACCACCGGTGGGTAGCCGAACGCCAGGAGTACGGGGAAGGTGATGAGGGTTCCGGAACCCACCACGGCGTTGATGCCGCCGGCGGCGGTCCCGGCAGCGAAGACTGCCAGTGCTTCCAGCCCGTTCATGGGGCGGTCCTGTCCGTCAGGGGGCCCGCGGTGTCCCGGCCCCGCAAGGAGGTCCAGGCATACGAGTGCCCCGTACAGATGTTCTGTACGGGGCACCCTAACGGCTGTTGACCGCCGGCCGGCTGTCAGTCGATCGGTTTGTCCCTCGGGGGGCGGTTCTGCAGGGACGGGCGCTCGACGACCGGCGGGGAGACCTCCGCGGGCCTGGCCGACCTGGCGGACGGGAACGCGGCCGGCTCCTCCTCGACGGGCACCCGGACGGTGCGCGGCGGCGGGCCGCTGTTGCCGTTCGGGGCCGGGGCCCCGGTGATCGCCCCGAGCGTGCCGCCCAGCCCTTCGAGGGCCTTGCCGATCTCGCTCGGCACGATCCAGAGCTTGTTGGCGTCGCCCTTGGCGATCTCCGGCAGCATCTGCATGTACTGGTACGCCAGGAGCTTGTGGTCGGCGTTGCCCGCGTGGATCGCCTCGAAGACCGTTGTGATGGCCTGCGCCTCACCCTCGGCCCGCAGCATCGCGGCCTCGCGGTCGGCCTGCGCGTTCAGCACGGTGGCCTGCCGCTGGCCCTCGGCCCGCAGGATCGCGGCCTCGCGGTCACCGTCGGCGGTCAGCACCTGGGAGCGCTGGTGTCCCTCGGCGGTGAGGATCGCCGCGCGCTTGTCGCGCTCGGCGCGCATCTGCTTCTCCATCGAGTCCTGGATGGAGGGCGGCGGCTCGATCGCCTTGAGCTCGACCCGGTTGACGCGGATGCCCCACTTGCCGGTGGCCTCGTCGAGGACCCCGCGCAGCCCGGCGTTGATCTCCTCACGGGAGGTCAGCGTCTGTTCCAGGTCCATGCCGCCGATGATGTTCCGGAGCGTGGTGATCGTCAGCTGCTCGATCGCCTGGATGTAGTTGGCGATCTCGTAGGTCGCCGCCCTTGGGTCGGTCACCTGGAAGTAGATGACCGTGTCGATCTGGACGACCAGGTTGTCCTCGGTGATGACCGGCTGCGGCGGGAACGGGACGACCTGCTCACGCAGGTCGATCATCTGCCGGATGCGGTCTATGAACGGCACGAGGATGTTCAACCCCGCGTGCAGCGTGCGGGTGTACTTGCCGAATCGTTCGACGATGGCCGCGCTCGCCTGCGGGATGACCTTGACCGTCTTGACGAGGGCGACGATCACCAGCAGGACGAGCACGATCACGACGATGGCGACGGTCACGGGCGCTCCCCGACTTTCCTCACGCCCCGCGGTTCGTGTGGGGCTACTTGAACCGACTTTAGGGCGTCCGGGTGACGCGTACGCACCGACACGGCCCTACCGAACCCGGACCGTGACGTTGGCCGGATCACGGCCCGGCACAGGTCATATGACCACGGCGGTCGCCCCGTCGATGTCCGCGACGTCGACCCGCTCCCCGGCTTCGAACACCCGCCCGGGCTCCAGGGAACGGGCCGACCACACTTCGCCGGCGAGCTTGATCCGCCCGCCGGGGCTGTCGTCGACCCGTTCGAGGACCGTGGCGGTGCGTCCCTTGAGGGCGTCGACCCCCGTCCGGGTCTCGGGCCCGGAGGTCCGCTGCCGGTAGAGGATCGGCCGGACGAACACCAGGAACGCGATCGAGATCACCGCGAACACCACGGCCTGCGCGACGAGTCCGCCGCCCAGGCCCCCTACGGCCGCGGCGCCCGCAGCACCTACGGCGAACATTCCGAGCTCGACCATCGAGGTGAACACTCCGACGATGCCGAACACTCCGGCTGCTACCAACCACCACGCCCAGGCTTCCACGGTGACCATGGTATTGCCCGGATACCGCGTACGGGAATGGTCCGCGATCAGCGGAGTGCTTTTCACGCCACCGGACGGACGGCCGCGCGCACTAGCCGAGCGGCAGGCCCCTGGCGGCCCAGCGGTTGTCCTGCTTCTCCACCGTCAGCGGCAGTCCGAAGCACTTCGACAGGTTCCGCGGGTTCAGCGTCTCGTCGATCGGTCCGGCGGCCAGCACCTTGCCCTGACGGAGCATCATGATGTGGGTGAACCCGGCCGGGATCTCCTCCACGTGGTGACTGACCATCACCATCGACGGCGCGTACGGATCACTCGCCAGCTTGCCGAGGCGGCGGACGAGGTCCTCCCGGCCGCCGAGGTCGAGACCGGCCGCCGGCTCGTCGAGCAGCAGGAGTTCGGGGTCGGTCATCATCGCGCGGGCGATCTGCACACGCTTGCGCTCGCCCTCGGACAGCGTGCCGAACTTCCGGTCGGTGTACTCGGCCATGCCGAGCTGGTCGAGCAGCTGCCGGGCACGCTCCCCGTCGGCTTCGTCGTAGGTCTCACGCCACGTGGCGGTCATGCCGTACGCGGCGGTGCGCACCACGTCGAGCACCACGGCCGAGCGCGGCAGCCGGTCGGCGAGCGACGCCGAGGCCATGCCGACCCGCGGGCGCAGTTCGAAGACGTCGACCCGGCCGAGCTTCTCGCCCAGGACCACCGCGGTGCCGGAGGTGGGGAAGAGGTACGTGGAGACGACCTGGAGCAGGGTGGTCTTGCCCGCTCCGTTGGGTCCGACGATCACCCACCGTTCGCCCTCCTCGACCGCCCAGCTGACCGAGTCGACCAGTTTGCGGCCGTCGCGGACGACCGAGACGTCCACCAGCTCCAGTACGTCGCTCATCGCGTGCCCAGCTCCCCATCGTGCGTCGCATATGCCATGCAAGCGGTGACGCATCGTGTGCGTCACGTACGCCGGCGTCCCGGCCATGTCACCGAAGGGCGGACGTGGTCCGTCAGCCCCGGGGAAAAACCTATGCCACCGGCGCGCTCCCAGAGCGCACGGCACCGGCCGTCGCCGGCCAGGAGCACCGTCGGAGGCGGTACGTAAGCTGACCGGCATGCTTGATGAACCCCGCGGTGGACTGTTGACGGCCTGGGGCAACGCCCTGCTGACCGGGGCCGTGTCCCCCGACGAGGCGGCCCAGCGGGCCATCGGTGACGACGAGCCGCACCGGGTGGTGGGGCTGCCCGGGGAGCCGGTCCCTGTCGGGTTGACGCTGGCGTTGGGGCGACTTCGGTCGTACGGGGTCACCGGGTTGCGCCTGGCGCTGCCGGTGCCAGGGGACCCCCTCGGTCTGCCCGGGCCGCAGGCGTTCAACGCAGCGGCGCTGGACGCGGGGCAGGCCGTGGTGACGGTGGGTCCGCCGGGCAGCGCGTACGGACTGGTTCCGGTGGTGACCGCGCACGGGCCGGTGGGCGATCAGGTCGTCCGGGTGCGCTGGGATGTCTCAGAGGTCGAGGACCGGCCGCTGTCAGGGCCGTTCCTGGCCGAGTCGGAGCGGGAGTTGACCGAGGCGACCCAGTGCGCGCTGGCGGAGCTGGGGCGCCTCGACGTGGCGGGCATGGGACCGCAGGCGCAGGAGGCCCTGGCGGGGCTGCGCAGGCAGTCCCGGCAGCTGGACGAACCGCTGGCCCCGGGCTACCCGGCGCGGGCGGTGCGGGTCCTGGGGCAGGCCCGGCGGCTGCGCGCGATCCTGGCGGTGGCCGCCGGGGATCCGGGAGCGGCCGTCAGCGCCAGTGAACTCGTCCGGCGCTCGGCCGCCCTGTCACCGCTGGAACGGGCCTGCCGGCGCGCGGAGGTCGCCGCTTACGGGGCGGTGCTGGAGCCTCACTGAAGGTCCGTACCGCATCACGTCGAGGACGTGAGTAGCAGCGAATTCTCCCGCACAGAGCCTGGCTGGCGAACCGGTCCGCCGCGTCTCTCTGGGCGAGTTCGACAACCAAACTGATCTCACGGCACACTCGCCGGTTAAAACCGCTCACCCCGCTATTCAGAATCCCTGGTCCTAATTTCACTCAACCCTATCAACTCCAGAGTGGGAATCATACGCTCGAGATACCACCCAATATCACAGAATTTAGAAGCTTCAGATATATTCTTTCGATTAATAGTAATTACAAATGACGCGGTCAATCGCTCAGGGTAAAGTAGGAGATCTCCTCCTCGGAATGATTCTGGCAGGAGGAGTGAAATCCCCACCGTGGCTCGAGACCAGCAAGCCCGCCCGATTTCCGATATCACCTCGCTCAAAGAATCCTCGTGCGCATAAACCCAGTCAAACATACTAACCCAATTCAAAGTATCTAGACAGTCTCTGCGATATAAGCCAAATGCGGATCGCCAAAGAATCCGCGTATCACGTCAGGTAGATCCTTGA
>NZ_JBXAWK010000090.1:0-17716 GCF_057291755.1 Kitasatospora sp. UYEF31 | reverse complement strand
CTTTTCGGGCGACGCGCGGGCGCCGAGCGACCCCGGAGCGCCAGCGACGGGGGCGGGAGGGTGACGCCCGGGCTTGGAGCCCGCGTCAACGCAGCGGTTCGACCGCACGCCAGGGAACCGGGCTGGACAACACCATCGTGCTCGACGGAGTCCCGTGCTCGGCGAGGCGGTCGATGAGGTTCTGGAAGTCGTTCATGGTCGCCACGGCGACCAGGAGCAGGCAGCAGGCGTCGCCGGTGACCCGGTGCAGTTGCAGAAGCTCGGGCCATTCCTTGACGTGGTCGGTGCGCAGCAGGCAGCGCGGTCCGTAACAGCTCATCCGGATGAGCGCGGTGACCGGCAGTCCGGCGGCGGCCGGGTCGACGTGGGCGTGGTAGCCGGTGATGACCCCGGTGCGTTCGAGGCGGCGGACGCGTTCGGCGACGGCCGGCGGGGAGAGGTTTACGCGGCGGGAGAGCTCGTTGAAGGAGACCCTGGCGTCGGCCTGGAGCTCGGCGAGCAGACGCTGGTCGGTGGTGTCCACGGGCTTCCTTACGTCCGTCCTTACATTCGTCAACCGAAAGCGTCTCATTGCCTTGTGTTTGTTAACCAGAAGTAGGCCTGAGTCACTCGACGGCCATTCCCAACCGTACGGATGAGCGGTTCCATATGGGTGTCCGAACAAAGGTCCGGACGACGGGAGGCGAGCAGCGATGAGTGACATGGCGACTGAGAACGTTCCGCAGGCGGCCGGGGCCGGCGGCTGCCCCTTCTCCGGCGAGGAGCCGGCCGGTCCGGAGTACGCCCGGTATGCCCGCATCGGCGAGTTGCTCAGCCTTCAGCACCCGCGTACCGACGCGCCCGCGGAACTGTCCTTCATCGTCTCCTCGCAGGTCATGGAGCTGCTCTTCCTGCTGATCCGGGAGGAGTGGGTCAGGGCCAGGACCCAGCTCGACGCGGACGACGTCCTGGGTGCGAACCGTACGCTGCGGCGCAGCGTGCAGCAGTTGGAGGTGCTGTACTCCACGTGGGGTCTGGTCGGCTCGCTGACACCCGCCGAGTTCGGGGCCTTCCGGGCTGCTCTCGGCGAAGGGTCCGGCTTCCAGTCGCACCAGTACCGCGAGCTGGAGTTCCTGCTCGGCAACAAGAGGTCCGGCTTCCTGCGGCAGTACACCGAACGGCCCGAGGCGTACGCCGCGATGGAGACCGCGTTGAAAGCCCCGAGCCTGTACGACGCCGCCGTCGGTGTGCTGCACCGGCGCGGCCTGCCGGTCCCCGCCGAGCACCTTGAGCGGGACATGACGAAGCTGTACGAACGCAACGAAGGCGTCGAGCAGGCGTGGACCACGGTCTACAGCGCTGAAACGGCTTACCCCGACCTGGTCGACCTGGGCGAGGCGCTGACCGATGTGTCCGAGCACTGGACCCGCTGGCGGGAGCGGCACCTGGCGGCCACCCTGCGGGCGATGGGCGACCGCCCTGGGACGGCGGGTTCGTCTGGCGCGGAGTGGCTGGAGAAGAGCGTGCGGGTCCGGCCGTTCCCGGAGCTTTGGTCGATGCGGACCTACGCGGAGTAAAAAGCAGAGCGAAAAAGCAGAGTGAAAAAGCACAGAGACAAGGCGCAGAGAAAAAGCGTCTCACCCAGGGTCTAGACCAGCCGGGTGTCTTCGGGTAGAAAGCGCCCAACAGTTCCGCTGGTCCGGGGGCCATGACGCGACCCGTCGTGGACACAGCAGCAGGCGGACACAGCAAAAGGGGAGTACATGTCATTGCACGAGCGCGCTCTGGAGCTCGATGCGGCCGATCCGCTGGCGGGCGTCCGCAAGCGCTTCCTCCTGCCGGAGGGCGTCAACTACCTGGACGGCAACTCGCTGGGTGCCCTGCCGGCCGCCGTGCCGGACGTCCTGGACGACGTCGTCCAGCGCCAGTGGGGCCGCGACCTGATCCGGTCGTGGAACGACAACGACTGGTGGGTCGCCCCCACCCGGATCGGCGACCAGATCGCCCCGCTGGTCGGGGCCTCCCCCGGCCGGGTGGTGTGCGGCGACTCGA
Source organism: Kitasatospora sp. UYEF31 (assembly GCF_057291755.1). Lineage (NCBI taxonomy): Bacteria > Bacillati > Actinomycetota > Actinomycetes > Kitasatosporales > Streptomycetaceae > Kitasatospora > Kitasatospora sp. UYEF31. Next base: position 15,685 of record NZ_JBXAWK010000090.1, on the reverse strand, counting down.
CCTCCGTACAGCTGTTCAACGCGCTGACCGCCGCCCTGCGGATGCGGACAGGGCGCAAGTACGTCCTGACCGACCCGGGCAACTTCCCCACCGACCAGTACCTCGCCGACTCGGCCGCGCGGCTGTTCGGCGCAACCGTGCTGCGCCTTTCGGTGCCGGAGGCGATCGCCTTCTGCCGTACCCAGGGCGACGAGGTCGCGGTCGCCGCGTACAGCCAGGTGGACTACCGCACGGGCGAACTGTGGGACCTCCCGGCGCTGACCCGGGTGGCGCACGAGCACGGCGCGCTGGTGCTGTGGGACCTGTGCCACAGCGCGGGCGCGCTCGACCTGCGGCTCGAGGCGGACGGCGCCGACTTCGCCGTGGGTTGCACGTACAAATACCTTTCCGGCGGGCCCGGCTCCCCGGCGTTCCTGTTCGTCGCCGCCGAGCACCAGGAGGCCTTCGATCCGGCGCTGACCGGCTGGCAGGGCCACGCGGACCCGTTCGCGATGGAGGAGACCTACCGTCCGTCCGCCGGGATGGCGCGCGGCCGGATCGGCACGCCGCCGCTGCTGAGCATGCTGGTCCTGGAAGCGGCGCTGACCGCGTACGACGGCGTCTCCATGGCGGCTGTCCGGGCCAAGAGCCTGTCGCTCACCGACTTCTTCATCGAGTGCGTGGACGCCATCGGCCTCACCGTGGTCACCCCGCGTGAGCACGAGCGGCGCGGCAGCCAGGTCTCAGTGCGGCACGCCGAGGCGTACGCCGTCATGGGCGCGCTGATCGACCGCGGTGTCATCGGCGACGTCCGGCCGCCCGACGTGCTGCGGTTCGGCTTCAACGCGCTGTACGTCCGGCACGAGGACGTCTTCCAGGCTGTCGAGGTGCTGCGCGAGGTCCTGGAGACCAAGGCGTACAAGGACGCGAAGTACGCGGAGCGTTCGACGGTCAGCTGATCCCGTACGCCACCACCCTGCGACCGTCAGCTGATCCCGTACGCCACCACCCTGCGACGTGACACGGCTCACGTCGCGGGGGAGACGACGTGTCAACCGCGCTCCGCTGGTTAGGCTCGTGGGGTGAGCCAGGAGCCGAAAGCCGTGGGGGGCAAGCCCCGCCTGCACGTGGTCAGTGGCAAGGGCGGCACCGGGAAGACCACCGTGGCCGCCGCCCTTGCCCTGGCCCTCGCGCACGGGGGACACAAGACGCTGCTCGTGGAGGTGGAAGGCCGGCAAGGGATCGCCCAGCTCTTCGAGACGCCGCAGCTGCCCTACGAGGAGCGGCGGATCGCGGTGGCCCCGGGCGGCGGCGAGGTGTTCGCGCTGGCCATCGATCCGGAAGAGGCCCTGCTCGACTACCTCGAGATGTTCTACCACCTGGGCCGCGCCGGTAAGGGCCTGAAGAAGCTCGGCGCGATCGACTTCGCCACGACCATCGCCCCGGGTGTCCGCGACGTGCTGCTCACCGGCAAGGTCTGCGAGTCGGTGCGGCGCAAGGTCCAGGGCCGCCGGGTGTACGACGCGGTGGTCATGGACGCGCCGCCCACCGGGCGCATAACCCGGTTCCTCAACGTCAACAGTGAGGTCTCCGGGCTCGCGAAGTTCGGCCCGATCCACAACCAGGCCGAAGCGGTCATGGGCGTGCTCCGCTCGGCCGAGACCGCGGTACACCTGGTGACCCTCCTGGAGGAAATGCCGGTCCAGGAGACCGTCGACGGCGTCGCCGCGCTGCGCGCGGAGGGCCTCCCCACGGGTGGGATCTTCGTGAACATGGCCCGCCCCAGGCTGGGTGAAGGCGACGAGGTGGGCGAGGAGGTCCTGACCCCGGCCCTCGTCGAGTCAGGCCTGAAGGCAGCAGGCGTACGGGTTTCCAAGAACCTGGTCGCCTCCCTCCTCCAGGAGGCCGAAGAACACACCGCGCGGATCGCCCTGGAGACCCAGGGCCGGGCCGCGATCCAGGCGGTGGGCCTTCCGGTGTACGAGCTCCCGCTGCTCCCCGACGGGATCGACCTCGGCGGCCTCTACCGACTGGCGGACGACATGTGCAGGCAGGGGGTCGTATGACCACGGCATCGCCCGGATTGGACATCGACACGCTGATCGACGACAGAGCCACCAGGATCGTGGTGTGCTGTGGCTCCGGCGGCGTCGGCAAGACCACCACCGCGGCGGCGATCGGCCTGCGCGCGGCCGAACGCGGCCGGTCCGTCGTGGTCCTGACGATCGACCCGGCCCGGCGGCTCGCCCAGTCGATGGGCCTGACCGAGCTGGACAACATCCCGCGCAAAGTGGCCGGGGTCGACGAGTCGGCCGGCGGCACGCTGCACGCGATGATGCTCGACATGAAGCGCACGTTCGACGAGATCGTCGAACAGCACGCCGACCCCGAGCGGGCCAAGCAGATCCTCGGCAACCCCTTCTACCAGTCGATGTCCTCGTCCTTCGCCGGGACGCAGGAGTACATGGCGATGGAGAAGCTCGGACAGCTGCACGCCACCCGCAAGTGGGACCTGATCGTCGTCGACACCCCGCCGTCGCGGTCCGCCCTCGACTTCCTCGACGCGCCACAACGGCTCGGGTCGTTCCTCGACGGGCGGCTCATCCGCATCCTGTCCGCCCCGGCGAAGGTCGGCGGACGCGGTGCGCTGAAGTTCCTGTCGGCCGGCATGGGCCTGATGACCGGTGCGCTCAGCAAGGTCCTCGGCGCGCACATGCTCGCCGACGTCCAGACGTTCATCTCCGCCCTGGACACCACCTTCGGCGGGTTCCGCAAGCGTGCGGAGGCGACCTACCGGCTGCTCCAGGCGCGCGGTACGGCGTTCCTGGTCGTGGCGGCCCCGGAGCGGGACGCGCTGCGGGAGGCCGCGTACTTCGTCGAACGGCTCGGCGCGGAGAAGATGCCACTGGCCGGCCTGGTGCTCAACCGGGTGCACCACAGCAAAGCCGGACAGTTGTCCGCCGAACGCAGCACAGCCGCTGCGGAGACGCTCCAGGAGCGTGCCCGCAACGGCGGCGACGAGAAGACCGATTCCACCCCCGGGGAACTGCTGCTCGTGGCAGCGTTGTTGACCCTGCACGCCGAGCGGTTGCGCATGGTCGGTCGTGAGGAACGGGTGCGGACGAGGTTCACCTCGATTCACCCGGACGTGCCGGTCGTCGACGTGCCCGCCCTTCCCGGGGACGTGCACGACCTGGACGGCCTGCGGGTGATCGGCGAAAGTCTGGGTTCCGGCTGAGCCGGGCGGGGACCGTTGCGACGGGCGATGCGGCCTGACTCCGCATCACCCGACCAGCCACGCTTTTTTACGGCACAGCCACGGCACTCAGCCGGCAAAACGCAGCAGGTCGCCGCAGTGGTACTCCCGTTCGTACTCCTCGCGGGCGGTCTCCAGGAGATCCCGCCACGAGTCGACAGTCGGCCTGCGACGCAGCAGCGCGCGCCGCTCACGTTCGGTCATTCCGCCCCACACGCCGAACTCGACACGGTTGTCGAGGGCGTCGGCGAGGCATTCGGTGCGCACCGGACATCCGGTGCATACGGCCTTCGCGCGGTTCTGCGCCGCGCCTTGCACGAACAGTTCGTCCGGATCAGTGCTCCGGCACGCAGCCAGTGCGCTCCAGTCGGTAACCCAGCTCATGCTGGTGCCGTCCTCTCCCGATTTCAGGCTCCCCCAACGGCGGCGGCAGGTCGCTCCGCAGTGCGTAGAAAACCTGTCGCCAAGCAGGACGGTACGAAAAGCAGCGCACAAACAACAGCCCCTAACGGGCGGTAACTCATGGTCCGTTGGGACTATGCGCAAAATGAACACACCCGTACGGGTGACAACTACTTGCACAGCAGGCCAGGTTCGTACTCACTGGTCCGGCTCACTTGTCTCCGGCGGGGCGGCACCGGATTTTCGGGGCCGACCGGCGGAGCGGGTCGCCTGGGGTGCATCGGTGGCGACTGACTGACAGTCGAGCACGTTCACTCGAAAGAGTGAATAAGGAGGAAATGGCCTTCTTCCTGTCGCACCGTCAGCGTAAGACACGGACCTCCTCCATGTCCGGCGTTTGGACACGTAGGCTGTGCTCCATGGCCCGATCTTCGTCCGGCTCGTCTCCGCAGGTCCCTGATCCGGCTGTCGAGCCGGAGTCCGTGTCCCCCCTTGCGCAGCGCGCCCCCCGTCCCCGCCGTGTCACCCCGCTGGGGGCCGTCGGCCGGTTCGCTGCTTTCCTCGGCGCGAGCGTGCTCGCCGGAGCGCTGGTGGCGGGCCTGGCCCTGCCGTTCGCCGGCGCCCTCGGGCTGACCGCCAAAGCCGCCACGGAGAACTTCGACAACCTGCCGGCCGACCTTGAAGCGCCGAAACTGGCCCAGGCGTCGTACATCTACGACGCCAAGGGCGGCCCCATCGCGACCGTCTACAACAGGTACCGAATCATCGTCAAAAGCGAGGACATCGCCCCGGTGATGCGCGCCGCGCTGGTGGCGATCGAGGACTCGCGGTTCTACAAACACGGTCCGATCGACCTCAAGGGCACCCTGCGCGCGCTGGTCAAGAACCAGTCCGGCGGCGATGTGCAGGGCGGCTCCAGCCTCACCCAGCAGTACGTGAAGAACATTTTCGTCGAAGAGGCCGGGGCCGACGTCAGGAAGGTCGCCCAGGCCCAGGAGCGGTCCGTCTCCCGGAAGATCAAAGAACTCAAGTTCGCGATCGGGGTGGAGCAGAAACTCTCCAAGGACGAAATCCTCACCAACTACCTGAACATCACTTTCTTCGGCGAGCAGGCGTACGGCGTCGAGGCGGCCGCCCAGCGCTACTTCAGCAAGCACGCCAAGGACCTCACACTGGCCGAGGCCGCGACCCTGGCCGGCGCCGTGCAGGCTCCCAGCCTGTACGACCCGATGGTCAACCCGAACACCTCACAGCAGCGACGCAACGTCGTGCTGCAGCGCATGCTCGAGACGAACATGGCGAACGCCGACGACGTCGCCAAGGCCAAGCTGCAGCCGCTCGGCCTGAATCCGCAGCCGGTGCCCAACGGCTGCATCACCGCCGAAAAGAACAACGGGTCGGCGTTCTTCTGCGACTACGTCGAACGGGTCATCAAGTCGGACCCCGTCTTCGGCAAGACCCCGGAGGAACGGGCCACACTGTGGCTCAACGGCGGTCTCAAGGTCACCACGACGCTGGACCCGCAGGCCCAGGCTTCGGCGTACAAGGCGGCCACGGAGGGCGCCTACCAGAAGGACACGGTGGCTGACGCGATCTCGATGATCGAGCCCGGCACGGGCAAGATCAGGGCGATGGCGCAGAGCCGTCCCTACGGGTTCGGCGACTACGAGACGACGATCAACTTCAACGTCGACAAGTCCATGGGCGGCTCGACCTTCGGCTTCCAGACCGGGTCGACGTTCAAGGCGTTCACTGCGGCGGCGGCCCTTGAGAACGGCATCGGGGTCGACCAGCAGTACAGCACCGACAACGAGATCGACACCTCCAAGGACAAGTTCGGCACCTGCGAGGGGACGGTCAAGGGCGGCAAGATCAAGAACGAGAGCACGTCCGAAGTCGGCAACTGGAACATGCAGACCGCCCTCGAAAAGTCGATCAACACCTATTTCGTCCTGCTTGAGAAGCAGGTCGGCATCTGCGCCGTGGCCCGCATGGCTGAGGCGATGGGCGTGCACCGCGGTGACGGCAAGCCGCTGGAGCAGTACGCCACCACCACCCTGGGCGTCAACGAGATCGCCCCGATGAGCATGGCCGCCGCGTACGCCACGTTCGCCAACCGGGGCAGTTACTGCACCCCGGTGGCCATCAGCGACGTCACCCGGCTCGACGGCACCAAGCTCAAGGTGCCGGAGACCGCCTGCCGCCAGGTGATGTCCAAAGGCACCGCGGACACCATCAACACCCTGCTCATGGGTGTGGTCGAGGACGGCACCGGCGCCATGGCCGGACTGACCGACCGGGAGAACGCCGGCAAGACCGGTACGACCGAGGAGCGCAAGGCGGCCTGGTTCGTCGGCTACACCCCGAACCTGTCCACCGCCGTGTGGGTCGGCGGCCCCAAGAAGGCCGTCGAGATGTACGACATCTCCATCGCCGGGGAGTTCCACCCGAAGGTGTACGGCGGACAAGTCCCCGGCCCCATCTGGAAGCAGGCGATGAAGGGCGCGCTCAAGGGCCAGCCTGCCCCCGACTTCGTCGCCCCGCCCGCTGGGGCGATCCCGTCGAAGCCGGACCCGCGGCAGTCCTCCGACTCGGACAAGCCCTCGGCGACCAACACCAGGAAGCCGGGCCGCAACAACACAGGCAGCCGTCCGCCGCTCACACTGCCGGGCGGGCCGGGCACCGGCTTCAACTTCGACCAGCAGACCGGGGACATCAATCCCCTGGACAGCCCGAACCCGGGTGCGACGCATCCGTTCGGGATGGCCGACAGCTTCCGGCCCTGACCTGACCTGAACGACGCCTGAGGGGCCCGGCGCTCATCGTGCCGGGCCCCTCAGGCTTTTCCTGCCACCAGTCTTTTCGTACGGATGCACTCCGTACAAAAGTCCTTCGGTCTTCGGTCTTTCAGGAAGCGAGCCGGGCCTTGATCGCGGTGGCGATCCGGCCACCTTCGGCCTGGTCGCCCACCTTGGGCTTGACGATCTTCATGACCTGCCCCATCGCCTGCGGACCGGACACACCGAGCTCGGTGACCGCGGCATCGACGATCGAGGAAAGCTCCTCGTCGGACATCTGCGCGGGCAGGTAGGTCGCCAGGATCTCGCCCTCGGCGCGCTCCTTGGCCGCGGACTCGGGACGGTCGCCGTTGTCGAACGCCTCGGCGGCCTCGCGCCGCTTCTTGGCCTCCCGTACAACGACCTTCAGCACCTCGGCGTCGGTCAGCTCGCGGGCCGTCTTGCCCGAGACCTCTTCGTTGGTGATCGCGGAGAGGACCAGGCGCAGCGTGCCGGAGCGCAGGTTGTCCCGGGCGCGGATGGCCGCGACGAGGTCATCGTGGAGACGGTTCTTCAAGGTGCTCATGCGCCAAGTGTCTCAGGGGCGCCCGGGTGGGACCCACCTGTTTTCCCCGGTCACTGTGCTTTTGCGGGGCGCTGTGCTATTTCGGGGCGCTGTGCTATTTCGGGGCGCTGTGGTTTCCCAGGGTGCCGTGGTTTCCCAGGGTGCCGTGGTTTCCCAGGGTGCCGTGGTTTCCCAGGGTGCCGTGCTTTCCCGGGACGCTGCGCGGACTCCCCTCGGAACATGAGACCTGTAAACATGTCTGTATGCGACCGCGTCTCTCAATCCCCCTGGGTATCGCCGCCACCGGGGCCGCCTGCCTGACCTACGCCGCTGCCTACGAAGCGCGGTCCTTCCGGCTGCGCCGGGTGGAGGTGCCCGTCCTGCCGCACGGTGCCAGACCGCTGCGGGTGCTCCAGGTGTCGGACATCCACATGGTCTACGGACAGCGCAAGAAGCAGACCTGGCTACGGAGCCTGGCCGCGCTGCACCCGGACTTCGTCATCAACACCGGCGACAACCTGTCCGACCCGGAGGCGGTCCCTGAGGTGCTCGACTCGCTGGGCCCGCTCCTGGACTACCCGGGCGCGTACGTGTTCGGTTCGAACGACTACTTCGCCCCCCGGCGCAAGGACCCCACGAGCTACCTGCGGCCCGACGACGGCCTGCGCAAACTGGGCGAGGAGAACCCGTGGCCGCAACTGCGGGACGGTTTCAACGGCGCCGGGTGGGTGGACCTGACCAACACCCGAGGCCGGCTCAAGCTCGAAGGCGTGGACGTCGAACTGGTGGGCGTGGACGACCCGCACATCGACCGGGACCGCTACGAGGACGTAGCCGGCGGCCCCGACCCGAGCGCGGACGTATCCCTCGCGGTCGTACACGCGCCGTACCGCAGGGTGCTGGACGCTTTCGCCGCCGAGGGCTACCCGCTGATCATCGCGGGCCACACGCACGGCGGGCAGGTCTGCGTGCCCTTCTACGGGGCCCTCGCCACCAACTGCGACCTCGACCGGAAGCGCGCCAAGGGCCTGTCCACGTACGCCGCGCAAGGCAACGAGCCCTACCTGCACGTCTCCGCCGGATGCGGGACTTCGCGCTACGCGCGTTTCCGCTTCGCCTGCCCGCCGGAGGCGACCCTGCTCACGCTCACTCCCGAACGGAAAAACCGCAGATCAGAGGCCTAGCAGTAACGGATTTCCATTCTCGGCCGAACGTCAGCTAAGCTAAACCCACTTCCAGACGACGGGGTGTGGCGCAGCTTGGTAGCGCGCTTCGTTCGGGACGAAGAGGCCGTGGGTTCAAATCCCGCCACCCCGACTCGGAAGTTATGCAGGCCAGAGGCTCCATCGGAGAAATCCGGTGGGGCCTCTGGTGCGTCTTGGGGGCTTGTACAGCAGCAAAGTGCAGCAACCGGCGTGGACTTCAGCGCCTCCTGGCGACCGGCCCCCTCCGCTGCCCTCACTCCGATGGGCTGAATGGTTCGCCGCGGAGAGAACCCTGACTGAGCCGACCGGGCTCCACCAGCGAACAGATCACTCTTCGGCGATGACTCCCCACAGCTTTGCGCGACGCGCCTCAAGCCCAACCAGCCAGCATTCAACACATAAAATGACTACACCGCGTTGATCAAGCCTAGACAGAGTGCATTTTCGCCATTCTCTCCAGGCCCGTTGCCCCCTCCTTCCAGTAGCCCCATTCTGGAGCGTTGGTCACCAGCCGAGGGGGATGGGTGAACTTGCCACACCGCGCTGCGAACGATCCGGATGTCATCGGGCAGACCACTGGCCTGGTCAATTTCCTCAAGGAGGTCGTGCACAGCAGTCGCAACCGGGTGCGGGACGACCGCCGAGCACGGGAACGCTTGTGGCTGGCCGGCCTGCCCGCTTCGATACGGCGCCCGTCCGAACGCGTCGATGGGCTGTTGCTTCTCCTCGACCACGTACCGCAAGCAGCACCGCCGCCCCTACCTGAACTGCTCGACGGCTGGGTTTCTCCGGAGCAGTGTCAGGACCCGGGCAGCGAAGATCCACCACTCGCGACTGAGGGGCCCGGACGGGAGCTTGTACGAGTCTCAGACGGCGACCAAGTACGGAGCCACGAGGACGATCACACCGCACGTCGGGAAGAATCGGGCGAAGTTCTGCGGGCCTACGGCCTATGGCTCACCAGGTGGCGGCAGTGGGCGGAACGAGAACGTGCCGAGCGCTCTCTCCGAGAGCTGTATGAACAGGTCTACCGCTGGCATCAGAAGCTGACCCAACAGGACGACCAGCTCGAACTTGTCCTGGCTACAGGCCTGTTGACTTGGAGCGACCCACATGGCGACACCGTCCATCGCCATCTGCTGACCCACCGGGTGGAGACCTCGGTAAACCGCAAAACGACCCAGATCTCGGTACGGCTCATGGCCGGAGGGGCCGTGCGGCTTGAGGACCAGGCTTTCCTCGACACAGATGACGGCTGGGCCTCCGAGCGCTCAGCCGCCCTCGCGGAGGAGATCGCAGCCCAGTCACTCCACCTACTCAGCTCGGACGCCCTGGAGCAATTGGCGCAGTGGCAGGAACGGGTCCTGCAACGCCCAGTGGCCTTCAGCGCCGAATGGGATCCCTCACGTGAGTCTGCTGTCGGCGCCCGTCTGACCTACGCTCCCGCGCTGGTGCTCCGTCCCAGGGACCGTAACGCCCTACTGAGCTTCTACGACCGGATCGCCGACAGCATCGCCTCCGAAGGGCACGCCCCTCTCGGACTCGCTCAGCTGGTACTTCCCCTGGACTCCGGGGAACGCGCGAGCTGGGGTGGCCGCGAAGTCCCTCCGCTCTTCGGAGCGGATCCTCTCTTCCCCGGCAAGACCAATGAGCGGCAACGAAGTGTGCTTCAGCGCCTGGAACACGAAACGGGCGTGGTCGTGCAAGGTCCGCCAGGCACCGGCAAGACACATACGATCGCCAACCTCGTATCCGCACTACTCGCCCAAGGCCAGCGCGTTCTGGTCACCAGCGCGCGCGACCAAGCCCTAACAGTCCTGCGAGACAAACTCCCACCCGCGGTGCGGGACTTGTGCGTTCTGCTCCTCAGCTCCGCTCGCCAGGACGGCGTGGATGAACTGGAGCGCACGATCAATTCCTTGACCGATCAGGTGGCCACCAGCGATCCGGAACAGCTGAAGGAGGAGATTCAGCGGCTCTCCGCACGCCGGAATGACGCACAGGAAAGAGTCGTAGCGCTTACCGAACAAGTGATTGCTCTGCGAGAGGCTGAGGTCTACCGTCACCCGCAGGTAGCCCCCGGATACGCTGGCACGCTCGCCACCATCGTCCAATGCATACGGGAAAACACCGAACTCTGTTCCTGGATCGGCGTCGTGCCGGACGGAGGCCAGGCCTTCCCGGTTCCGCCACTGTCCCCTGCTCAAGCAGCGGAGTTGCTGAGCCTGCTGCGCGACGGGGCGGCGGAGCCTAGGTTCGGCGGCAGCGTGCCGGACCCAGGTTTCCTTCCGTCCCCCGAGGATCTGTACCGGGCTCTGGAGGCAGGCCGTGTCCTCAATGACGGTTTGTCCCCCGAAGCAGCCGACATCCGTGACGACCTGGCCGGACTCGACACCACGGTCACCGATGAGCTAACAGCGCTCGTTGGGGAATGCCGGACCGCCCTTCACCGTCTCGGCGCGCCGTCCTCTGCCCGGCAGTGGGATGCCGGTACGTGGACGACGAAGGCTCTCTCAGACCGGCTTTCCCGCACGAACCTTCCGTTGTGGAACCGGGTCTCCGGGCTCGGCGACCAACTCGCCCTGCTCTCCCAGCAAGTAGAAGCCCAGGGGATGAGACGGGTCACCATCCCCGCACAGCTGTCCGCTGAGCAGGCCGACGCGATGCTCACGACCGGAACCGCCCTTGAAGAGCACCTGTCTTCTGGTGGCAAGCTTCGCGCTCGCGGCAGTTTCCGTGCGGCCAAGTCGCAGAAAGGCGCCCAGGAACTGCTGGATACCTGCACCGTAAGGGGCCAAGCACCCCACACAGCGGAAGAGCTGGGCGCTGTGCTCACCTACCTCCGGGCCCACTCCACCGTCGCTACACTCGCAGAGCGATGGGCTCAAGCTGGCGCCCCGATCCCTGACGGTCCAGTAGAACTCCGCCTGGCCGCCCTGACCGAGGCATACGCACACCTGCGTCAGGTGGATGTTTTCGGCGGAGCCCGCGAAGGCATCGATGAACTGCTCGTGCGGTACGGCCGCCACATCCCCCTCACATCCCGGACCGCTTGGCAGGACTTTGTCACGGCACTAGCCGCAACCTCTTCCCGGCGGACCGCAGACGAGGCGATGAACCGCGTAGCCCTTTGGGAGGAACAGCTCCGCACTCCCGTGGAAGGGTCCAGCCCTGCAGCCGAAGCTCTGGCCACCGCACAAGCCATCCAGGCCCAGGACGTCGACCGCTACGCAAAGACTCTGGAAGCGTTGCGGGCGGCCCATCACCAAGAGCGCCGCTGGCGCCGGTGCACCGCGCTCCTGGCGGACGTGCGCGGGAAACACCCCTTGCTCGCCGACCAACTGGTGGAGAACCCACACGATCGGGCCTGGGAGGAAAGGTTGGACACACTGACTGAGGCATGGGCCTGGGGAACCGCCGCCGCGTTCGTACGACGCCAGCGCACCCCTGGACGCGAACGTCAGCTGGAAGGCGAACTCGCCGAGTATGAACGACACCTGGAATCACTGACCGGTGACCTCGCCGCCGCCTGGGGTCGGCTCCATTGTCTGGAGCGCATGACGTCAGCACAGCGGTCGGCGCTCCAGGCCTACCGAAACCACATGGCTTCGTACGGTAAAGGTAAGGGCCGTAACGCAGGTCGATACCGTGCTGCGGCAAACGACGCTATGAAAACAGCGCAGGAAGCCGTACCCGCGTGGGTCATGCCGATCTCCCAGGTAGCCGAGACGGTTCTGCCCAAGCGCGACGCGTTTGACGTCGTGATCGTCGATGAGGCAAGTCAGGCTGGCATGGACGCGTTGTTCCTCCTATGGCTCGCCCCCCGCGTGATCGTTGTCGGAGACGACAAACAGTGCGCTCCCTCGCTCAGTGGCATGGGGCGCCACCAGGTGATCCATGACCGACTCGTCTCACACCTGCCTGACATGCCGCAGAGTCTGCGCACGCTTTACGGGCCTGCCACGAACCTCTACCAACTACTGTCCACGTTCTTCCCGAAGGTAATCCGCCTAGAGGAACACTTCCGATGTATGCCCGAGATCATCGGCTGGTCCTCCCAGACCTTCTACAACAACAAGCTGCAGCCACTGCGCCAGTACGGCGGTGAGCGCCTCGATCCCCTCGTCACGCACTTCGTCGAGGGGGCGGTCGCTCAGGGGCGCGACAGTCGGCTCCGCAATCCCAAGGAAGCCGAAAGCATCGTCGACTGCCTGTGCCAGCTCGTAGAGGACCCTGCCTACCGGGACAAAACCATGGGCGTCATCACGCTTCAAGGCCCGGTCGGCCAGGTCAAGCTTCTGGAACAGATGATCAACGAGCGGATCCCGGCACCAGTACGCGAGCGCCACCAGATCCGTGTGGGCAACCCTGCATCGTTCCAGGGGGACGAGCGGCACGTCATCCTCCTATCGATGGTCGCCACCAACCCACCGAAGATCGCAGGCGGTGTACGCAGTGAACGCCAGGCGTACAACGTCGCCGCTTCCCGGGCGCAGGACCAGATGCGGCTCTTCTATTCAGTACCGCCGGACCGCCTGAAGAAGGATGACCTGCGGCTCAACCTTCTCGCCTACATGGAGAACCCGCCGGCCGGGCTGATGGACTCGGACGACATCGGTGAGGTGTCGTCGGATTCCCCGCAGAAGCCCTTCGAGTCCCTCTTCGAGCAACACGTATACCTGCGTCTGAAGGAGCGTGGCTATCACGTCGTCCCGCAGGTCCCCGCAGGAAACAAACGCATCGACCTCGTAGTCGTGGGCGCCCGCGGGCGCCTGGCAGTGGAATGCGACGGCGACCGCTACCACTCGACAGACGAACAGATCCGGTACGACCAGCAGCGCGATCGTGAACTCCAGCGAGTGGGCTGGACGTTTTGGCGCATCAGGGAGAGCGAGTTCCGGTTCGACCCGGATGAAGCCTTGCTCGGCCTGTGGGAGGAGCTGAGTCGGTTGGGCATCCGTCCGACCTCGTTCAGCAGCACCAACGGTCCGTCCCGCTCAAGTTCGGCATCTTCTGTTGCTCAGTGGACACCATTCGATCTCTCCGCCGGTGAAGAGGCGGTCGAGGAATCCACAGAACCCTCCGACAGCCCCGACATAACCGACCTGGATGACGTTCTCGGCGCAAGCGACGAACCGACCGACGGCAGCAAAGAGGTCTCGCCATGACACTGCAGTCCCCACTCGGAATCTTGGACGCCAACACTCTGGATGAACTCGCCCGCGTCATCTGCGGTGACGACAATCTCTACTACCGCAAGGGCTACCAGATCTCACGCTTCTTCAAGAACGCCGGTTGGGAGCGTGTACCGGACTACGACGGTGAGTATCGCAAGGAGTGGACCCTTGACCGCCTCATCGAACGCCGCGAGGAACCCACCGAGCTGGAGAAGGTTCTCCTCCGACTTGCCGACCCGCGCGAGTACTTCGATGAGCCTGACCAGCTCACCGCTGTCATCTCCGCCGTCAATTCGTTCCTCGTACACGAAGGCCTGCGTCTGGAAAATCCCGGGGGCCGGGCCCGCCTCGTTGCCTGCGACCCGTCACTCGCTCACCCGGGCAGCCAAGGCCCTGTCGAGCTCAGAACGGCCATGGCCGCGGTCATCAGGGATCAAAGAATGGCCGGTCTCCTGCAGCATCGTCTGGCTGAGTCACGCACTTGCTACGACAACGGTGCGCACGTGGCCGCCACCATCATGCTCGGCAGCCTTCTCGAAGGTGTCCTGCTCCAAGTAGTCCAGGAACGCGACGCATCACTGCTCAGGGGCAAGGACCCAGACTTCGTGAGCCTTGACACCCTGATCAAGGTCTGCCACAACGCCGGATGGATCGGTGCCGATGTCGAGCGCTTCTGTCATGCACTACGCAAGTACCGGAACTTCGTACACCCAGGCGCCGAAATCCGGGAGGCCCACGCCCCCGACCGAGACACGTTGAACATGTGCTGGCCTGTGGTCAACGCGGTCCTAAACGACCTCGCCGACACGCACGGGCCCTGAATCTCACTGGGGTGCTTGACGACGTCGACGCAGCGATCGCTGCAGGAGTGCCCGAGGAAAAGATCCTCCGCCGGCGTCCGAAGCGTCGCGGCGATGACTCCATCGCCGCAACCCCGTCCTTTGATCAATAATCCGACATGTCCGTATCAACGACCACGCTGCGGCGCCAGATTCTCATTTCTGATCGTCGACGGTCGCCACAAATGATGCGAAAACACCATCCGCGCGAGATCGCTGACGATCGCTTCGGCACGCCCCCGTGAAGCTGCACACAGGGTTTCACCAGCGGGAATCCGGACACCCAGGCAACACAAGAGGGTCCGGCCGGCCATATCCGGGCATGCCGCCGAGGCGCGAAAGAATCCGACAATCGCGACTTTCGATCCAGAACTCGACCAGATTAAGCCAGACGGACCGGAAGCGCATTAACCGACATCAAGGCGCATTTCCGACATCACCGCCTTTCATTGACATTTCTAAAACCGCGATCACTCTATTGACTCAAGTAATTAACGGTGCGTATTGTCAGAGCCCTGGACAACCAGGCTGCCAGGTAACGGTCAAAGTACTCTAAGGTCGATCATTCAGGCATTCGGAAACCCGGATATCAATCCACCAACAGAAGGAGATATCATAAAGGCCAAACTCAGCGCCGTTGCCCTGGCCCGCGCGCCTTCCCGTAATGCTTTGGACCGGAAGCGCGTACGCCAATGCCGTCGGGTCCGTCTACCACGGGAGCGACTATTCGTACTCGGACGGCTGGACCGAAAGCCCCAGGGACATGGAAGCTGACGGGAACGGTGTCTACGCCAACGTCGCCGCCGGCGACGGCTTCCACGGCGTCCTCTGGGACGGAAACGGCAGCCGGGCCGGCGGCTATAACTACTACTTCGCCTCAGGCATCGGCGGCCACCAGGTCTGCGAGGACCACGTGAGCTGCTCCAGCATGGCGGGTTAAAGAATCTTCAGATCTTTAACTGACTATTTTTGACCACCCGGACCATCTGGTTCGGATCATGGTCAAGCAGCATGGTCGAGGTTTCCGAAATCTGGAAACCCCGACTATACACACCCATTCTTGCCCAAATATTCGCGGGCTGCGTTTTCTCTGCAAAACCGGCGGCCTGTGCGACTTCAGGCGATGGATCAACCCCGCAAGGAACGGATTATCTCGTGCACTGGAAGCAGATAATTTGGCCCACCCTGGGCATACTCGCCGTCTCTTCATGCAGCCTTATTCAAAACGAGAAGAGTACCGCCCCTGACGACAAGTCCACAACAACACAGTTCAAGCAGGTGCCTCTCAAGGGCATAAAGGACGATCTTCGAACCCTGCCCTTGTTTGCCTATGTCCCATCGGGCGACTACGCAGCAGCCGTGTCCAGAGCTCAGGACATGATCGCCAAACGTAACTACTCAGGGGTCTGTGTGACCTGCGCATGATCGGCTCGTTGGACTGTCCGTGGGCCTGTCGAAGCGTCGTCCGTCGTACGACGATCTGGC
>NZ_JBXAWK010000089.1:0-17976 GCF_057291755.1 Kitasatospora sp. UYEF31 | reverse complement strand
CCAAGCGAACCTCGAACGCCCGACCGGCAGAGATGCCCCAACGTCACCCCATCGAGCGACACCAAACCCGGGCATTACGGTGCGAACCGCACTCTCAAACCCTGGTACCAGGAACGCTCCGCCAAGGCCATCGGCGCCCAGTCCGCCCGCGCCACCGCCCAGATCACCGAACGCGCCCAGGCCAAGCACGCCGCCCGCGACGACGCCCGGCCTGCCGGATGAACCCCGCCGACGGGGTGATCGTTGACCTGTTCGCCGGACCGGGCGGCTGGTCCGAAGGGCTGCGCGCCCTGGGTACCCGCACCATCGGCCTCGAACATGACCCGTGGGCGTGCGCCACCCGCACCGCCGCCGGGCACCGCTCCGTACAGACCGACGTCGCCGCCCACCCGCCCGACGCCTTCCTCGGCCGCACCCGCGGCCTGATCGCCTCCCCGCCCTGCCAGGCCTGGTCCCGGGCCGGCAAACGCCTCGGAATCACCGACCAGCCACTCGTCCACCAAGCCGTCGCCGACCTCGCCCGCGGCCACGACACCCGCGCTCGACTGCTGGCAGCCTGCCTCGACCCGCGCAGCCTGCTGGCGGCCGAACCCATGCGCTACCTCCACGCCCTGCACACCCACGGCGGACAACCCCAATGGATCGCCATAGAGGAGGTCCCCGACGTCCTGCCGCTGTGGAAGCAGTACGCCGAAATCCTGCGCGGCTGGGGCTTCTCCGTCTGGTGCGGCCTGCTCAACGCCGCAGACTACGGCGTCCCCCAGACCCGCCGCCGCGCCATCCTCCTCGCGTCGCGCACCCGCACCGTCCACCCACCCGAACCCACCCACGCCCAACACGCCCAACCCGCCAGCCTGTTCGGCGCCGGACGCCTGAAATGGGTGTCCATGGCCGACGCCCTGGGCTGGGGCGCGACCGACCGCCCCGTGCCGACCGTCTGCGCGGGCGGCGGACCCGGCGGCGGACCCGAACCGTTCCCCTCCGGCTCCCGCCGAGCGCTGATGCGGTCCCAGGACACCGGCGCATGGGTCCTGCGCCACAACAATCAGGCCCACGCCGCCGTCCGCCGCCTCGACCAGCCCGCAGCCACCCTCATGTTCGGCAACCGCGCCAACGAAGCCCGCTGGATCAACACCCGGGCAACTGAAGCCGGTTCCGAAGGGACCGACCCGGATAACCCCGAGGGGCAGCCGCCCCGCAGCGCCTCGCTGCGGCTGACCGCCGCCGAGGCCGGCACCCTGCAGACCTTCCTCGCCGACTACCCCTGGCAGGGCAACAAGGGCCAGCAGTTCTCCCAGATCGGCAACGCCGTCCCACCGCTGCTCGCCCGGCACCTATTGAGCGTCCACCGGCCGCTGACCCGCGACGACCTGGACCTCGCGGCCTGACCCGACCACACTCCGCTGGATCTCCTGGAGGCGGCCCCGATGCAACCCTCCCTCCACGTCGAACAGGCCCTGCTGGGCGCCCTGTTGCTCGATCCTGCCCGCATCGGGCAGGTCCGCGATGTCCTGCGTCCCGAGCACATGTACCGCCCCGCCCACGCCGCGCTCTACCGCGCCATCCTCGACCAGGCCGCCACCCCGCCACCGCCCGAAACCGTGGTGGAGCACACCCTCGCCCGCGTCCACGCCACCGGCCAACCCGCTGCCGGACTCACCCCGCTGTACGTCCACACCCTCATGGGGGCCTGCCCCCATCCCAACCATGCGGCCGTCTACGCACGCATCGTCCTCGAAGCAGCGCTCCGACGCACCGTCGTCGAACACGCCGCGCGCCTCGCCCAGGTCGCCGCCGCCGACCTGGCACACGACGGCATCAGCGCCACCCTCCGCCACCACGACCACCTCCTCGCTGTGGTCAGCGAACTCGCCGACCACGGGCAGGACTTCACCGGTACGGATGACTCGGAACCACTGGCTGTCGTGCCTGACCCGACGCCGGGCGATCAGCACCTCGCCGACGAGGCCACCCTGATCGCCGCACTCAGCGCCAACCCCGGCCAACTCCGCGACATCGACTGGCTGCGCGCCGACGACTTCGCCGACCCCGTCCGCGCCGGGCTGTACCGCTGCCTGCGCACTCTCCAGAACGACGGCGACCCCATCGACACCGTCACCCTCTTGTGGGCCGCCGAACAACACGGACTGCTCACCGACCATCGACTGGACCCGGAGGACGTCCTCGACCTCTGCCGACCGGGCCTGCCGGGAAGCGCCGACTACTACGCCCACCGCGTGCTGCGCAGCGCACTCGTGCGCACCGCATACCGCAGTGCCGTGATCGTCCACAGATGGGCCGAGAATCCGGCGCTGCGGTTCGACCGGCTCGCGGGCCAACTTCTCGACGTTCTGCAGCCGTTGGCTGCAATCTGCGACCGGTGGCATGCGGCTACTGGCTCCCCGCACCTCCGCTCGAGTCCGGCTTTAGTGCCGCAGACGGCAACCGCGACGGCAGCTCGCTCACGTACGGCGGTGCACTCTCTCGCCGGGCGTCCGGCCCCGGCTCGCGCCGGGCCTGTCACGGCGTATCCCGCCGCCGCCCAAAGAGGCCGCTGAGGGCAACGGTGTTCCTTGACTCGGATGTTTCCAGGTTTTGGGGTGAACTTCCGGGGCCGCTACTCGATGTAGCCGGTACGACAGCTGGGGCCCGCCGAACCGGCGGGCCCCAGCTGATTTCGTCCGCTGTTTAGATCAGGTGAGCGCGCCAGGCGTCGCGCTGGAGCTCAGCGCGGGGCTGAGCCACCGCTGAGCCGGGCTGCCGTTGCACGCGTAGAGCTGGAGTTGCGATCCGTTGTCCGCCGATCCGTTCGGGTCGTCCAGGCAGAGCCCGGACTGCGGGTTGAGTATCGAACCGTCGGCGCGGGGCAGCCACACCTGCGCACCGTTGGGGATGCCGCCCCAGCAGCCGTGCAGCTGGACCTTCGTTCCGTTGGTGGTCCCGCCGTTGATGACGTCCAGGCAACTGTCGTAGGCGGTCAGGAGGCCGTTGGTCTGGAAGCTCCACCGCTGGGGATTGCCGCCGTTGCAGTCGTAGAGCTGGATTCTCGTGCCGTCGGCAGTATTTCCATTGTTGACGTCGACGCACTTGTTCGGGGCGCCGCCGAAGGTGATCGGCGTGGCACCGGGAGCGGTGAAGGCGTACGGGTAGACCTGTGCGTTGCTGATGCCTCCGTTGAAGTGACCGGACGGAGCACCCTGGTAGCGGTAGCGGCCCAGGGCGAAGGGGCCGGTGGCGTTCCAGGACTGCGTGTGCGTCCCGGTTCCCGTCAGGGTGCCGTCGACGTACAGGCTGATCTGTTTGGTCTCGGCGTTGTAGACGCCGGTCAGGTGCGCCCAGACGCCAGGCTGGACATGGCTTCCGTTGCTGACGGCGGCCGTCTGGTCGTAGGACCAGGTGTCGTCGTCGGCGGTGGACATGCCGAACCGCCAGGTGTTGTCGCCCGCTTCGTGCCACAGGATGAAGCCGCTGGCACGGTTGCCGTCCTGGCTGGCGACGACCTCGCCGGGCTTGTTCGACTTGGCCCACACCGAGACGGTGAAGCTCTTGGTGGTGTCGACGACGGGGCCGGATGCTGAGATGACGCCGCTGGAGCCGTCCAGTGCGGCAACCGTCGACGGCCTGCCCACGATGTTGTCGGCAGCCCAGCCCGCTCCGCCCGTCAGCGTGACGGGGTGCTGCCCCTGGCTGTCCGCAGCGGTGGTGCCTGCGCCCTCGTTCAGTTTCCACTGACCGGTGGACGGCCGCATGTCACCAAGAACCGAAGGTGCCTTGAAGTCGTTGACGGCGCTGTTCGGCGTGCTGTCGGCGGTGCGGCCGGGCCAGGCGACCAGGTGCTGGTCCGCGGTGACGGCCCACAGGTCGGGGACGCCGTCGCCGTCGAGGTCGCCGGAGGAGCCGACCTGCGGGAAGGCCGCCGGGGTGACTCCGCCGGTCGTCGGCATCGCGTTCGAAGCCGGGTCCGCCAGGGCGCCGAAGTTCACCGTCCCGTCGGCGTTCACGGTGATCGGATAGCGGTGGATGGTTCCCTGGTCGCGGTCACGGGCCCACAGGTCGGGGATGTGCTTGCCGTCCCCCTTCGTGTCACCGGGGGCGATCAGGTCGTACGCGTCCCACGTGCCGGTGTTCGACACCAGGCGGGCAGTGAACCGGTTGGGCAGTACTCCGGGGCTGAAGAGCCACAGGTTTCCGCCCTCGACGGTCAGGAACGACGTCTTCGTCGTCATGGCGGTGCTGCCGCCCGTCGTGCCGGTGTTCTCCCCGTTCGGGGTGCCGAGCGCGAGAAGCTGGCTGACGCCCGACCAGTCCGCGCCGTACGTACCGGGGCAGGTGATCGCGGCACCGGCGGCGTCCTGACAGACGACCGGACGGTTAAGGCTGACGGGCTGTGCGGCGGCGAAGTTCCCGAAGCCGTCGTTGTTCACCTGGTACAGCAGTTTCTTCAATTCGGGATCGCTCGTGTTGTGCGCGAGCAGATCGTCCACCGGCCGGCCGGCCCGCAGCGTGCCGCGGTGGGTGACCTGGTAGTTGGCCCAGGTGAGTCCCGGGTGAGCCGGGTCCTGGGCGTACGGGGCCTGGCTCGCCGGAGAGGACTTCGCCGTGGCCGGGTCGACATTGCCGCCGTACAGGCGGAGGTTGCCGCTCGGGTCGGTGAGCAGGACGTCGGGCCGGGCGTCGCCGGTGACGTCGCCGAAGACCGGGGCCGGGCCGTTCGGGTTCCACGGGACGTAGAAGGTGTACGAGACGGGCTGGGAGAAGTTCCCCGCGTTGTCCTGGGACTGCGCGTAGACGATGTTCGTGCCCCAGCGGGCGATCGACGTCGACAGCGGGAAGTTCGCCTTGCCGTTGCCGTCCGGCAGCACGGTGTTCGCGTCCCCGCAGCGCCAGCCGGTGACCGACGCCTGAACGGGGTCGGTGGAGAACCGCAGGCACCCGAGCCCGGAGGCGTCGCCACCGGACGGTACGGGGTCGGCTCCGGTGAGGGTGAAGGTGCCGGAGTCGCCGGCGAACTTGGTCGGCGTGGCATTGGGAGTTCCCGACGCCGGGAAGTCGGTGGAGGAGATCGCGACGGTCGGTGCGGTCCGGTCCACGCTGAAGTGGCAGTCCGCCGTGTTGTTCGAAGAGAGCGTTCCGTCGGTGGCCTGGGCCCTCCAGGTGTACCGGTGACCGTCGGTCAACGGCCCCACCCAGTACCAGGCCGTTCCGTTGCCCTGCCAGCCGGTCGGCCCGTTGGAGACGACCGGTCCGCCGGGCAGCGAGTTGTCCCACAGCGCGAACCAGGTCGCGACCTGCTCCCCGGTGGGGCTGACCGACCGAGCGGTGAGGTTGATGCCGCCGGTCGCCCCGATCCAGCCCGGTGTCGTGTTCGGGTCGCACGCATCGGTGAGGACGTTGCCCGATGTCCGGCGTGGTGTCGGCTGCGCCTGGGGCGTGTCCACACTGGGCGGGAAGTCGTAGGTGACGGACACGTGCGGCGGGTGCGCGGTGGCGGAGAACCGCTTGCGGTTGGCCGAGTCGTACTCGTGGTCGGCGAAGAGCGCGAAGGACCAGGTCCCCCAGTGGTTGCCGGCGGCGGCACTCATTGTGTTCTTCACGTCCCAGGCGACACCGTCGGTCACCCCGATGCTGTTGGGGCCGACCATGGCCTGCGTGACGTAGCTGCAACCGGGCACGTTGTCCCGGGTGTCCGTCGGGCAGGGCTGGTTGTTCCAGTTCGTGCTGGCGTAGAACGAATTCGTGTCGTACACGTCGATGTTCGCGCTGTTCGACGGGTTCGACGCGTAGGTCGCGGTCGCGTACAGCGTTGCGCCCAGAACTGTGCTGCCGTAGATCCTCGAGTCGACCGCGACCTGGTAGTAGACGCGTTCGCGTCCCTTCTGGGCGCAGGTCGGGTAGTCGCAGTAGCCCACGGCCGGTTCGCCGCTGCGGCTGGTGGTGTTGTACTGGGGGGTGCTGGGGTAGGCCTCCTGGACCTCGTCGAAGGCCAGCTGGCCGCCGTTGACCGACGGGTTCCAGCCAGGGTCGATGAACACCGGGAAGCGGGTGTCCGCGGCCTTGAGGAGTGCGGCGTCCGGGGTGAGCCGGATGCTGCCCTGCGTGGTGGAGACCTTGATCGGTGAGACCTTCGCGCCCTGCCCCGGGCCGTTGCTGGTGGACGGGCCCGGCGATGTGGGCGTGTCGGCTCCTGTGGCGCGAAGTCCCTGCGGGGCGAAGGGTTTTGCGGTATTGGCGGCGGCGCTGGAGTCCCACATCTGCGGAACGGGCGCGGTGAAGACCGGCTTTCCGGACGTGTCGTTGGCGCTGAGGTTTCCGGCCGCGTCGGCGGCCACGGTCAACCCCTGGGTAGAGGTGGCCAGTTGCAGGCTTGTCAGGGCCGGATCGGCCGCTGCCTGGGCGTTCTTCACGACCAGGACTTCGGTGAATCCGCCAAGCGCGGTGGCGGCGACTTTCAGGTCGACACCGGGGAGCACTTCGGGGTAGACGGCCGTGTCGCCGGACAGCGTGGGAGCGGGGAGTGCGAGGGGGAAGCCGATGCTCAGCATCCGCCCCTGTGGGTCCGTCAGCACGGCCAGCGGGCCGGTCCCGCCGCCGGACAGGGCGAGGCGGGAGGTGGTCGCCGATGGGCTTACGGTTCCGTTGGCGGCTTTGGTGAGGGTGGCGTCCAGCGGCGCCCAGGAGGGGCCTTTTTTCGTCCGTACCGGCAGGACGTACTGGTTCTCGGTGAAGGTGCCGTCGGGATTGGCGACGGTGTCCGTGGATTCCGAGGTGAGCAGGTCCACCGGGACCGGTTTTCCGGTTGTCTTCGCCTGGGCCGAGGCCGCGTGGCGTGCGGTCTGCTCGGGCGAAAGCGGAGTCGTCGGCACCAGCGGGTGCGGCGGGGCGGGGGACGCGGGGGCGGGTGCGCCCAGTAGCGCGGAAGCCAGCGCGGCGGCGAGGATGACGGTCAGTCCGCGTTGTACGCGTCGTGAACGCGCAGGTCTGCGCGGCACCTTTCGGCGCGGTGATGAAGTGTCCGACATTTTGGTGGATCGTCCCCCTTGGTGAAACGGTGTCCTTTCACGGACACGCGGCAGGTCGGAACGATGCGGGAGGAACTAACAGCCCGTCAAGCTGCCCTAAGAGCAGATGCGTTCATGTCCGGACATGAAGCAGGCGTTAACGGAAAGAGAATGGGTCGGAAAGGTCAAGAAATTCTCAACACTCTTGATCAAGGATGGGTTTAGAACCTCTTAATGATCCGCCACACCGTTTGGACGTGGGTATCCGTGGGGTTGTGGGGGGTTGGCCGTGGGGGCTTGGCGTTCAAGCACGCCGGTAGGGCACTGGCTTCGAGGCAGACACGTTCTGCTCGGCAGTGTCACCGCGCTGGCGGCCATGGCGGCGGTACTGACCCCGCTGTCGGCTGAGGCCATGGCGGCCGGCAAGCCGCACGGCAAGGTCTGGACCCCGCCGAACACGGCCCTGGACACCGTCCACCCGGTGAACGGCAAGAACCAGAAGGCCCCCGGGACCAAGGCGCCGTACGGTCCGGTACCCAAAGCCTGGACACCGCCCAACGTCCCCGCACTGGCGAAGAACACCCGGACTGTGACGGTTCCCCTGACGGTCGGCGGCGCCCTGGCGGCGCCGCGTTCCGTCACCCCGGGAGCGCCGGTCCCCGGAGCCGCCGCACAGGCGGGGGACCTTCCGGTCTCCCTCGCAGCACGGCCCGCCGGAGGGATCGCGTCGGCGGACAGCCTCCAGCTCACCGCATCCGGTGCCGCGACCCCGGCACCGAACGGCCAGGGAATCCAGGTCCAGGTCACCGTCCCCGGGGCGGATGCCGCCCAGGCCGCCGGCGTGAACGGCCTGCTGGTCGGGCTCACCCGCGGTGACACCGCGGGAACCGCGCCGATCGACGTGGCGTTGGACCCGGCCCCGTGGGAGCAGGCGTTCGGCGCCGACTGGTCACAGCGCGCCCGGGTCGTCCAACTCCCGGCCTGTGCGCTCACCACCCCGGACGCGCCCGGCTGCACCCAGCGGACCCCGGTGCCCTCCACCCGGGACACCCACGGACGGCTGCTGGTCCAGGTCACCCCGACGGCCGCCGCCCAGACCGTCGGTGCCCCGCGGACGCAGCAGGCGGCGCCGCGGTCGATGGTGCTGGCGATGGACGCCGGCCCGTCCGGCGGATCCGGCTCGTACGCGGCCTCGTCGATGTCCCCGTCCATGGCGTGGTCCGCCGGGACCAACATCGGGAACTTCACCTACTCCTACCCGCTCCAGTCGCCCGCGGCCCTGGGCGGACAAGCCCCGCAGATCGCGCTCTCCTACGACTCCTCGGCAGTGGACGGCAAGACGGCCGCGACCAACTCCCAGCCCTCCTGGATCGGCGAAGGGTGGGACTACCAGACCGGATTCGTCGAACGCTCCTACAAGGCCTGCGACGACGCGGGGATCAAGAACTCCGGCGACATGTGCTGGGGCGGGAACGCCATCTCCCTCAACCTCAGCGGGCACTCCGGAACCCTAGTCCGTGACGATACGTCAGGAACATGGCACCTCAAGGGTGAAGACGGCTCCAAGATCGAACAGCTGACCGGGGCCAGCAACGGCGCCAACGGCGGCGAGTACTGGAAGATCACCACCAGCGACGGCATCCAGTACTACTTCGGCCAAAACCACCTCCCCGGCGGCGACGGCAGCGACCCGGCGACGAACTCGGCCTTCACCGAGCCGGTGTACGCGCCCAAGGCCGGCGACCCGTGCAACAGCAGCACGACCGGTGCCGCCTCGTGGTGCCAGATGGCGTGGCGCTGGAACCTCGACTACATCGTCGACCCGCACCAGAACCTCACCACCGTCAACTACGCCACGGAGACCAACTACTACGCCCGCGGCGGCGCCCAGAACCAGGGCATAGGCGTCCAGACGCCGTACGTCCGCAGCGGCTACCCGACGCAGATCGCCTACGGACAGCGCCTCCCGGAGCAGATCGCGGCCAAGGGCACACTCAACCCGGCAGCGAAGATCAACTTCACGGTGGCCGAACGCTGCCTCCCGGCGTCCGGGATCACCTGTGACCCGGCCCAGCGCACCACCGCGAACGCGAAGTACTGGCCGGACGTCCCGCAGGACCAGAACTGCGCCGCGACCGGAGCCTGTTCCACCTACTCACCGACGTTCTGGTCCACCAAGCGCCTGACCCAGATCGACTCGCGGGTCCTGGTCTCCGGAACCTTCCGTACGGTCGACACCTGGGCACTGACCCACTCCTTCCCCGACCCGGGGGACGGCACCAAACCGCCCCTGTGGCTCGCGCAGATCCAGCACACCGGCACCAACGGCCAGGCGGCGGCGACGATGCCGCCCGTACTGTTCACTCCGCTCGAGATCGCCAACCGGGTGGACGGGCTGGTCCCGGCCCGCTCGGCGTTCAACCGGCCGCGCATCCAGCAGATCACCACCGAGACCGGCGGCCAGATCAACGTCGTCTACAGCCCGGCCGGCTGCTCGCGCGTCAACAACAGGATGCCGACGGCGCCGGACACCAACACGATGCCGTGCATGCCGGTGAACTGGATCCCGCCGCAGGCCGACAACCCGGTCCTGGACTGGTTCAACAAGATCCTGGTGCAGGAGGTGACCGAGCAGGATTCGGTCACCGACGCCCCGCTGAAGGTCACCGACTACCTCTACGGCGGCGACGCCGCCTGGCACCGCGACGACAACGAACTGACCGACACCAAGACCCGCACGTGGGACCAGTTCCGCGGCTACGCCAAGGTGACCACGACGACCGGCGCCGGGACCGACGGGCCCAAGACCCAGAAGACCGCCACCTTCCGGCGCGGGATGGACGGGGACGCCACCGCGGCCGGGGGAACCCGAAGCGTCCAGCTGACCGACTCCGTCGGGAACACCGTCACTGACGTGGGCTGGCTCGCGGGTTCGGTCCTGGAGATGCAGACCTTCGACCAGGCCGGCGGCAAGGTGGTCACCACCGTCACCACCCTGGACAGTGATCCGGTCACCACCGCGACGCACAAACTCGGCGGGAAGCTCCCTGATCTGGTCGCCCGCTATGCGGGGACGTCGAGCAGGGCACTGTCCCGGGCGCTGCTCGCCGACGGTACCTGGCGTACGACCGAGAAGGACGCGGTCAGCGATCCGGCCCACGCCAACCGGCAGCTGCGGATGAACGACAAGGGCGACGGCACCGCGGCGGCGCCTGAGGTCTGCACGCTGACCACGTACGCCGTCGGCGGCAACGCCCAGATGATGAGCTTCCCGGTCGAGACGCGTACGGTCGCGGGCGGTTGCGGGACGGTGCTGAACGTCACCAACACGTTGTCGGATCTGCGGACGCTGTACGACGGACTGCCGTTCGGCCAGATCGGCGCCATCGGCGATCCGACCGGCAGCGAAGCGCTGGACCACTACGACACCGCGGGCAATCCGGTCTATGCCACGCTGACCAGCAGCACCTTCGACGTCTATGGGCGGGTCAAGACGGCCGCCGGACCCGACGGTCAGGCGGGTGCGGTCGCGTCCACCGGCTACACACCGGCGACGGGGGAGTCCCCGGTCAAGGTGTCGATGACGACCACGGCGGCGCTGGCGGGCGCCCCGGGCACCAACTGGACCACCAGCACCACGATGGACCCGGGTCGTTCGGCGCCTCTCACCGCGACCGACGTCGGCGGCCGTACGACCACCCAGACCTACGACGGCTTGGGCCGGACCACGGCGGTGTGGGCGCCGGACCGTCCGACGAGCAAGAGCGCCAGTCAGACGTTCTCGTACGCGGCCAACGGGACACACGGCCCGTCGGCGGTCACCGCGCAGAGCCTGCGTGAGGACGGCAGCCACTCCTACCAGACGACGCTGTACGACGGCCTTGGCCGGGTGCGGCAGACCCAGGCCACCAGCCCGACGGTGGGTGGCCGGATCGTCACCGACACCTTCTACGACAGTCACGGCTGGACGACCAAGGCTTCGAGCCCGTACTACAACGACCAGTCGTTCCCGAACTCCACCGTCCTGTCCACGTTGGACAGCGCGGTCGCCGCACAGACGTGGAACACCTACGACGGCCTCGGACGCCCGACCAAGAGCACCTTCGTCTCCTTCGGCCAGCCGCAGTGGTCCTCGGCCACCGCCTACCCGGGCGCGGACGAAGTGGACATGACCTCGCCGCGGGGCGGAGCCGCGTCCAGCCGGATCACGGACTCCCGCGGTAAGGCCGTCCAGCTGTGGCAGTACAGGACACCGACCGCGACGGGGCACAGCGCCGACGCGGACGTGACCGTCTACGCCTACACGCCGGCCGGGCAGCCCGCGACGCGCAAGGACGCGGCGGGGAACACCTGGTCGTACACCTACGACCTGCGGGGCCGTCAGATTTCGGCCGCCGACCCGGATTCGGGTACTACGACGACGAGGTACGACACCCAGTCCCGTGTCGCCTCGACCACGGACGCGCGCGGCCAGTCGCTCGCCTACAGCTACGACCTGTTCGGCCGCAAGACCGGGATGTACACCGGGGCGGTCGCCCCGGCGAACCAGCTCGCCGGCTGGACCTACGACACCCTGGCGGTCGGCAAACCCACGTCCTCCACCCGGTATGTAGGCGGCGCTTTTGGTGCTGCCTACACCAGCGAGATCACCGGCTACGACACGAACTACCGCCCGCTGAGCACCAAGGTGACGATCCCCCAGACCGAGGGGGCACTGGCGGGTTCCTATACGACGAAGAACTCCTACACCCCGGTGCTGGGGCTGCTGGAGTACACCGACCTGCCGGCGGTGGCCGGGATGCCGTCGGAGACCGTGGGCTTCGAATACAGCACGACGGGGCTGCTGAGTGACTCGGCGGGCAACAACACCCTGGTCACCGACATGCAGTACGACCAGCTCGGCCGTCCGGTCCGTACGACGGTCGGCGCCTGGGGCACCCAGGCCGTCTCCAGCCAGGAGTACGACAAGGCGACCGGCCGGGTCGTCTCCTCCACCCTCGATCAGCAGAGCGCCGCGTCCCCGCACCTCAGTCGGACCTCGTACACCTTTGACCCGTCCGGGCACACCACATCGGTGACCGACGTCCAGGGCGGGGCCGCCGGGGCCGGGACGGAAACCCAGTGCTTCACCTACGACTACCTGGGGCGGCTCAGCCAGGCGTGGACGGACACCGGCGGCACCACGACGCAGGCGCTTCCGTCCGTCCCCGGGATCGGCGGCTGCAACAACGCGGCGAAGCCGGTCACCCCGGGGACGCCCGGCGGATCCACCGTCGGCGGCCCGGCACCGTACTGGCAGTCGTACGAGTACGACGCGACCGGTAACCGCACGAAGCTGGTCCAGCACGACCCGTCCGGCCAGGCGGCCAAGGACGTGACGACAAGTCAGGCCTTCCCGGCCGCCGGCACCGTCAACACGGCGACCGGTGCGCCGAACACCGGCGGCGGCACGGGCGGCCCGCACGCGCTGACGTCCACCTCCACGACGACGCCGCAGGGCACGAAGGCCTCGGCCTACCAGTACGACCGGACCGGCAACACCACCAGCGTCACCGACACGACCGGGACGGCCACGCTCACCTGGAACGGCGAGGACAAACTCGCGTCGGTCACCAAGTCCGGCGCGGGCGAGGGCACCAGCTACCTGTACGACGCGGACGGCAACCAGCTCATCCGCCGCGACCCCGGCAAGACCACCCTCAACCTGGGCCCGGACGAACTGGTCCTGGACACCGCGGGTAAGGCACTGTCGGACAACCGTTCCTACCCGGCGGCGGGCGGCCTGACGGTCACCCGGGTGATCAGCCCGGCCAGCACCGCGGGGAAACTCGTCTACCAGGGCAGCGACCCGCACGGCACCAACGGCGTGCAGATCGACGTCGCCTCCCAGGCTGTGACCCGACGCCCGACCGACCCGTTCGGCAACAACCGCGGCGCCCCTGTCGACCTGGCGACCTGGGCCGGCGACAAGGGCTTCGTCGGCGGAACGCTGGATCCGTCCACGGGCCTGACGAACCTGGGGGCGCGGGAGTACGACCCGGTCCACGGACGCTTCCTGAACCCGGACCCGCTGCTGAACGAAGCCAATCCGCAGCAGTGGAACGGCTACGCGTATTCGGGCAACAACCCGATCGACGCGAGTGATCCCAGCGGCCTGGACTACTGCCCGAGCAGTATGTGCAACCCGTACAACCCGGCCACGGTCGCGATGCTCCGTGGCGAGACGCTCGAACAGGGTGCGGCTGACTCCCAGCAGCTGATCGACGAAGAGGATGCGCAGGGACAGGCGCACACCTGGGGGCAGAACAACGGCAACACCTGGGTCGGCTCGGCCAAGGGCGGGCACAGCAACAACGCCAAACCCAGTCCCAAGCCCAAGTCCAAGGGCTGTGGCTGGAGCTTGTCCTGCCATGTGAAGGCGAAGATCGCAGATGCTAAACGTTTCGTCGCCGAGCACCCGATCATCACGGCGATCATCGTCGTCGCTGTGGCCGCTGCCGCAGTCGGCTGCATCATCGCGACGGCGGGTGGCTGCTCAGCGATTCTAGTGGCGGCCGCCGAAGGGTTCACGGCTGGCGCAGAGTTCGGCCTGACGAGCGCGGTTATCGGAGCCGCGGTCGGAGCGGGAGTAGAAGGTGCGGGAATTGTAGCCCTGGCCGCGATCGGCGGCGGTGCTGCGGCGAAGGCCGCGGCTGAGGGGTCGGGCAAGGAATCCGGTGTCACGTCTAGGACCTCAGATAGTAGTGGAACAGCGACCGTTCGATGGGACGAGGAAATTGGTCATGCAACTGTTCGAGTTGACACGGCAAGCGGTAAATCGCTCGAAACCGAGCAGGCGATAACGGGTCATCCGAATGAGGCTGGAAGCTACGAGGGAGCGCCTACAACTGGACAGGTAGCCGACAAGCTCGGTCCGCAGACGAAGGAGCTTACGTTTAGCATTCCTAATGCAGATGCGGCGATGGCGGCGCAGAAGGCCACCATTGGAGCCGACCTGGGGCCGTATAATGGTCTCCATAATAGTTGCGTAACCTATTGCGTTGGAATTCTACGTGCTGGCGGTCATGAAATACCAGACGGTTTCCGTGGCATGGTGGCGCTGAGGCGCCAATTGAATAAGGAGTGAGGATATGTCCGGGGAGAGGTATAAAATGATGCTTTCGGAGGTCATTTCGAGTAATCTCGTCGGGGGGATTCACCTGCGGCGAGTAGGTGAGCTTTTGATCGCCGGAGAGCGTATGAATAGTTCAATCATTTTGCGAAAAAGGAATTCTGCAAATTTCCTTGAGGATTTGGAATTTATGGAGAGGGTGGTCGACATGGAGGAGGAGTGTTGTTTGATTTGGGATATGTGCAAGAGTCGTGATCGCGAATGGCGAATCAATATCGGTCTTCGAGATCTAGAGAATTCACTCAGAGGGGCGGCTGATTATATGAATAGGTGGGTCGATAATGGCTGAATTTGCGTAGCGTAGGAATATTGCGACGGAGGTTTCTGTGGGGTTTTGTGAGGGGCGGCTTCTTGTTGATCTCGAATTAATTAAAATAAGAGGTTCGCTCGTTATGGCCGGAGCGGCTCTAGAGTTACCTGATTGGTCCGCAATCGGAAAAGCTTCAGTAAAATTTGTCCTGTAATTGTCATTCTGGTTGCAAGATCGTGAACGGTGGATCATGATAAGGAGTTGTAGGTGAAGAGGCTCAAGGTTTTCCTGTCCGGATTCCTGTTGTTGGTGCCAGTTCTGCTACTGATCGTCCTGTCAGTTCTGACGCAGGGGGACTCAGAGGATTTCACCCCACTGAGCGGGTTGATATTCCTGGCGGCTTTTATCGTCTTCATGTGGGCGGTCGGGGTCATGATCGCCGCGTTTCTTCCGATGGAGTTCAAGAAGGGCCCGATGGCCGGCGCCCCGGCACAACGGGGCGCCTACGCGACCGCGCGGAGGCTGCGCCTGCTAAAGCGTGCGACGACCGAAGAGGCTGTCAACGTGCTGGAGAGCGGCAGGAAGTGGGCCGTTCAGACGCTGCGTGTGGGCCTGGGGGCCGGATTCCTGCTCATGTCAGTGACCGCAGACGGCCGTCCTCTGCTGACCTGGGTCAAGCGGATCGGGATGAAGGCGCAGGTGCTTCCCGGTCCGTACTGGCTCGACGAGGAGGACATCCCGGCCACTCGCGTTGCGAGATCCATCGGGATGGACACCTTCGTACGCGTTACCTGTGCCGATTCCAGCAGCCCCGTGTTCCAGATCAAGGGGGTGGACCTGCCACTTCTCGAGCACGTGGCCGCTTGGTCGCAGCGCGGTCTCCCCGCCGACGTCACTACCGTTCCGGCCGACCCCGCATAGCGTCACCCGTACGACAGTCTCGTGACAAGTTCCCGGTGTCATGTGCGCTGTAGATTCTTCTGCTCTGCCCGCCGTGGGGCAGGTGGACGTGAAAGCTCTCCAGGGCGAGCGGAGACACGCGGTGACGGAATCTTCCGCATGGCTGGAAGGCGATGTGTCGGTCAGCATCGCGCGTACCCGGAATTCCGGGGAGTGCGCACTGAGCTATTTTCATCCTGAAGTTGCAGGTCAAGCGGGTGATGTGGCAGTGGTCGGGTGTGATCGTACTGGTTGAGGCCGGGTTCCGGTGTGGATGATCGTCCGTCAGCGATGCGCGAGGAGTTGCCGGCTTCGCTTGGATTCGCGGGGCCCTTGTAGGGGCCCTCTGTAAAGGTGAATTCAGGAGGATCCAGGTCAGGGGAGCGCAAGGGGAGCGCGGACGCCTTTGGACGGGAGGCCACTGAACAACACCGTCGCGCAGCGCGCACATGCTCCCATCAGCAGAGATGACACTGAGCAACCTCTGTCAGCATTCAATAACATGATCGCTAATGAACTCGTAATGCGTAGGTCTCGGGTTCGAATCCCGAAGGCGGCCCCACGAAACCCCAGGTTGGCGACTCGCTGACCTGGGGTTTTTGCGTGTTCTTTACTTTTAGTGAAAACTGCACTCGGGAACGAAAAAGGCATTTCGGGCGCTTGGGTGTCCCAGGGGTGTCCACGTTGACAGTTGTGGTGCGCAACCGCCGCGCCGGGGTGCGCGGCAACGGCGCGCTGATGCCGTTGTTCCGTACAGGACGCGGGGGTTCGGGACTTCTTCCTGCCGTCTGTGGGGTTCCTGCAATCCCGTGGTGGTGGTGCCGTCGACGGGGCGGGCGAGGGGCGCTCCGTCTGGGGTGACGTCGGGCATGCGGGTTGCCGGGATGCGAGCCCGGGTTCGGGTGCTGTGGGGATCGGAAAGTCATCGCTGCAGGTCATGGGACCTTTGGTGAGGTGGATGGCAGGATGTTCGAGTGATCGTTTCGCTGCTGTACCGTGCTGCTCGCACCCTGCTGTCGATACCCGGAGCGCTACTGCGCCGGGACACTGCGAAGGATGCTGAGCTGCTGGTGCTGCGGCATGAGAACGCGGTGCTGCGGCGTCAGTTCAAGGGGTCGGTGCGGTACGAGCCGGTGGACCGGTTCTGGCTGTCGGCGTTGTCCTCGTTGATCCCGCGTCGCCGTTGGGCGCAGGTCTTCCCAGTTGCGCCGGGGACGCTGCTGGCCTGGCACCGCCGGTTGATCGCGAAGAAGTGGGACCACTCCGCCCGCCGTCGCCGTACAGGCCGACCGTCCACCGCTGCCGCGCTGAAGAAGCTGGTGCTGCGTCTGGCGCGGGAGAATCCGCAGTGGGATCACCGCCGGATCCAAGGTGAGCTCAGCTGGCTGGGGCATCCGATCGCGTCGTCCACGGTCTGGGAGATCCTGCACGCGGCCGGCATCGATCCGGCCCCCCGTCGCAGCGGGCCGACCTGGAAGCAGTTCCTCACAGCGCAGGCCGAGGGAATCATCGCCGCGGACTTCTTCCACGTGGACACGGCCCTCGGCACGCGCCTGTATGCCATGGCGTTCCTCGAGCACAGCACCCGGAAGCTGCACATCACGGGTGTCACCAGGCATCCGACCGGTCAGTGGGCGGCCCAGCAGGCCCGCAACCTTGCCGCCGACCTGGGGGCGAGGACGGAGTCGCTGCGCTTCGTGCTGCGCGATCGCGACACGAAGTACACGGCGCCCTTCGACGCCGTATTCGAGGCCGAGGAGATGGACATCCTGCTCAGCGCTCCGCGAGCGCCCCGGATGAACGCGCACTGCGAGCGGGTGATCGGTACCGTCCGCCGAGAGGTGCTGGACCACGTCCTGGTCCTCAACGAGGCGCACGCCCGACGAATACTGGCCGAGTACCAGGATCACTACAACGGGCACCGGCCACACCGCGCCAGGCGCCAGCAGCCACCTGACGCCGGTCAGCTACCCGCCCCCATCCACGACCCCGACGGCCGCAGACTCCTGCGCACCCGCGTCTTCGGCGGCGTCATCAACGAGTACAGCTATGTCGCATGACCTGCAGCGATGACTTTTCGAGCCCCACAGGCAAAGAACTGCTGGCCACCACGGCCGCGGCCTTCCCCACGATCACCAAGACCTGGGCCGACGGCGGCTACCACAACGACGTGATCGAAGCCGGTGCCCAGCTCGGCATCGACGTCGAAGTCGTCCACCGCGACCCAGCCACCCACGGCTTCACTGTGCTCCCACGCCGGGTAGTAGAACGAACTCTCGGCTGGCTCATGCAGCACCGCCGTCTCGCTCGTGACTATGAGGCGCTCCCGCAACACTCCGAAGCCATGATCTACATCGCGATGATCGACAACATGACCCGCCGCCTCACCCACGAAACCACCCAAATCTGGCGAAACCCCACCATTACTAACCAACCAGAACCGGCGGGATGAAACATCCACTGAGGGTGCTGGTTTGTCTTGCCAGAAGCGAAGTTGCCCGCCGCGTTTTCGATGGGAGGTTGCTTACGACCTGGGTCTGAATAACGGTTGAGGCGTTTTCCTGCGCCAACGACAAGAGCCGCGCGAGCTTGTGATGTGTGACGATCAACTGGGCCCG
>NZ_JBXAWK010000088.1:0-17988 GCF_057291755.1 Kitasatospora sp. UYEF31 | reverse complement strand
CCCGTCGCTGCGCTCCGGGGCCGTTCGGCGCCCGCGCGTCGCCCGGTCGGGCCGCGCCCTCCGGGCGCGCTCGGGACGCTGCGCGCCCTCGCTGTGCTGTCCGCCGGGCTCCTAACGCGGGCGTCGTCCTCACGTCCCCGTCGCTGCGCTCCGGGGCCGTTCGGCGCCCGCGCGTCGCCCGGTCAAGCCGCGACCTCGCCCCGTCGGGGTGCTGCTGGGACGTTGCGCGTCTGTCGTTTTGTTGGCCTACCGGCCGAACTCCTGGGTCCACCACGGCCCGCCGGGACCCGTGTGCACACCCATCCCCAGCGTGGTCAGGCTGCAGTTGAGGATGTTGGCCCGGTGACCGGAGCTGTCCATCCACGACTTCATCACGTCGGCCGGGGTCTGCTGCCCGCGGGCTATATTCTCCGCCCCGAGGTTGCCGACGTCCGCCAGCTTCGCCCGGTCCCACGGGGTTTTGCCCTCCGGGGTGTTGTGGTCGAAGAAGTCACGTGCCGCCATGTCGTCGCTGTGTGCCTGTGCGAGCTCGGCCAGCGCCGGGTCGTTGCTGACGGGTTTACAGCCGGCTTCCGTACGAAGCTCGTTGACGATGCCGAGCACCTGGCCCGCGAAGCCGGGAGCGGTGCCGCCTGCGGGTTTTGTGGCGGCGGCGGTGCTGCTGCGGGTCGCTGTGGGTGAGGCGGACTTGGTCGCGGCCGGCGTGGACGCCGCTGGTGTGCTCACCGGCGTGCTCGAAGCGGAGGCGGCAGCCGACGGGACAGCGGTCGCGACACCCGCCGGGACGCCGACCCGGGTGGCCTGGCCCGACGCGTGTCCCGTGGAGGGGACCCCGCCGGGGCGGGCGACATCGGCGCTGGTCTGCTGACCGGGCGGCGGGGTGCCGCTCGGGCCGCTGGGCGGCACCGGGCCGCCTGCTGCGACGTTCCCCTGACCAGTGCCCGCGTTGTCCGCGACCACGACTGCGGTCACGGCGCCACCGATGGCCAGTACGGCGAGTGCGGTGACGGCGAACGGGGCCGTTCGGCGGGGTTTCCGTCTGCCGGGCGCCCTGGTGTGCGCGGGTTTTCCTGTGGACTTGCGGCGGTGTCGGGTCATGCGCTGCGCGTCCCTCCCCGGGGTGGCTGTCAGCACGCACTTCACCCGTACGGGTGAACGAATGCTTGGGCGACTCTAGGGCACGGCCGGGGCGTGATCGGTCACGATGTCGGAAAAGATCATTACTTGATCACTTAATGCCGCCGCGGTACGCACGCTTGTTCGTAGTCGGGGTGGAAGGGGCTTCGTGCGAAACCTGTTCGGCACGGACTCCACCTGATCGCGTGGTTTGTGGGACGGGTGAGATTGTTCTTGACTGCCGTGGGAATTGATGATCTCGTACAGCCAGATACGATCCGTCCGGTCGGAGGCGCAAGAGGCCCGACTGAGTGGCGGCATAGTTGTCGTGCCGTGATCATATTGACCCCGCGCCTTTTTAGTGCGACGCTGGAAGCCCGCGCACCCTATCAGAAGGTTGTGGATGCGGGTGCATTAATTCGGCCTATGGCAGTAGGTCGGTCATATCAGCGTGGAGGACCCAACTCATGGCGAAGGCGCTTCTCGGTTACGTCGGCGGCCCCGACCCGCGGCTGGTCTCCGAGATGCGGCGGTTGCAGCAGCGCGTACGCGATCTGGAGACGGAACTCGGCCGTGTCCGCGCGGAGAACGACGCACTCAACGCCGCTTCGGACGAGCACTTGCTCGACAGCTTCGATGTAGCCCACGCCGGACGCACGCTCACGCGAGCGTAAGTCCGGCTCGATAATCCTGGGGACGCCTTTAAGGGGCGTCCCTTTGTCGTTCCCGGGCACTGCTTTTATGCCCGGACTCCTTGTCCGTTCTCGGATTGTCCGTCACCCGCCGTCCCGGTGGCAGCCGGGAGCGGCTTCGTCTTCCCGCAGTCGACCCTGTCCTGCCCGGCGTGTGCCGCCGGGCCTTGCTGAAGACTGGTTGCGACGGCCCCGGGGGACCCAGCCCGGTGGCCCGGCCGCTTGTGGCGGCCCGGTCGCAGAGGGGTGATACCCCGTCGTGCGTTCGAAAACACGCGGCCAGGTCACCAGCGTGTGACTTCTTGTTCACCTGCCGTGGGCCGGTAGGCTGCCCGGACTACTCATCAAGTGTCCCCAAGCGCGCGGACCCGGCATCCGCAGCCGCCGGCCCGCCCGAGGAGTTACGGCGCAGTGCACCTCAAAAGCCTGACCCTGCGGGGGTTCAAGTCCTTCGCCTCGGCGACGACCCTGCGATTCGAACCGGGCATCACCTGCGTCGTCGGGCCCAACGGATCCGGCAAGTCCAACGTCGTCGACGCCCTGTCGTGGGTGATGGGCGAGCAGGGTGCCAAGTCCCTGCGCGGCGGCAAGATGGAAGATGTGATCTTCGCGGGCACATCGGGGCGTCCGCCGCTCGGCCGGGCCGAAGTCGGACTGACGATCGACAACTCGGACGGCGCGCTGCCGATCGACTATTCCGAAGTGACGATCACCCGCACAATGTTCCGCAACGGCGGATCCGAATACGCGATCAACGGAAATTCCTGCCGGCTTCTCGATATTCAGGAACTCCTTTCCGATTCGGGTATCGGCCGGGAAATGCATGTGATCGTCGGGCAGGGACAACTCGATTCGGTCCTGCAGGCCGATCCGATGGGCCGCCGGGCGTTCATCGAAGAAGCCGCCGGTGTACTCAAGCACCGCAAGCGTAAAGAAAAGGCGCTGCGCAAGCTCGACGCCATGCAGGCGAACCTCACCCGCGTCACCGACCTCACCAATGAACTGCGCCGGCAGCTCAAGCCGCTCGGTCGGCAGGCTCAGATGGCCCGCCGCGCCGCCGCCATCCAGGCCGATCTCCGGGACGCCCGGCTGCGTCTCCTCGCCGACGACCTGGTGATCCTGCAGACGGCACTGCGGGAGGAGACCGCCGACGACAGTGCGCTGCGTGACCGTCGCACCACCGTTGAGCAGGAACTCTCCGCCGCACAGGAACGTGAAGTCGCGCTTGAGGCCGAAGTGCAGGCGCTCACCCCGAGGCTGGCCCGAGCCCAGGACACCTGGTACGAACTCTCCCAGGTGGCCGAACGGGTCCGCGGCACGATCGGGCTGGCGCAGCAGAAGGTCAGGCACGCGACCTCCGCCCCCGCCGACGAGCGGCGCGGACGCGACCCCGAGGACATGGAACGCGAGGCCGCCCGGATCCGCGAGGAGGAGGCCGAGCTCGCCGAAGCACTGGAGAACGCGCAGTACGAACTGGCCGAGACCGTCGAACGGCGGGCCGACCTGGAACGTGCGCTGGCCACCGAGGACAAACGCCTCAAGGACGCCGCCCGCGCCATCGCCGACCGCCGGGAGGGCCTGGCCCGGCTGGCCGGCCAGGTCAACGCCGCCCGCAGCCGGGTCGGCTCGGCGGAGGCGGAGATCGGCCGGCTTTCCGGCTCCCTCGCCGAGGCGCGGGTACGCGCCGGGCAGTCCCAGGTCGAGCTCGAAGAACTGAAGGCGCAGGCGGGGGAGTCGGACACCCCCGACGACGACGGTGTCGAAGCGCGGCTGGAAGAAGCGAAGAACCTCCTCGCCGAGCTTGAGGAACAGGTCACCACCACCCGCCGCACCGAGCAGGAGGCCGAGCGCGAACGCGCCGCGGTCACCGCCCGCAAAGAGGCCCTGGAGATGGGCCTCAAACGCAAGGACGGCACAGGGGTCCTGCTCGCCGCCGGGGACCGGCTCTCCGGCGTCCTCGGCACGGTCGCCGCCCTGGTCTCCGTCGAACACGGCGCGGAGGCGGCGGTCGCCGCAGCCCTGGGCGCCGCCTCGGACGCGGTGGCCCTCGACGGCGTCCCGTCGGCGGTGTCCGCGCTGACCCTGCTGCGCAAGGACGACGGGGGTCGCGCCGGTCTCCTCATCGCCGGGACCACGCCCCCGGACACCCGGGCATGGCCGGCGCTCCCGTCGTCGGCGGTCTACGCGTACCGCCTCGTCCGTTCCCCGGCCGAACTCGAAGGCGCGCTGCTCGGCCTCCTCGACCGCGTCGCTGTGGTCGACGACCTGGAAGCCGCGCAGCACCTTGTCACCGGGCACCCGGGCGTACGCGCGGTCACCCGCGACGGCGACCTGGTCGGCGCGGGGTTCGCCCACGGTGGATCGGCGTCGGCACCCAGCCTGCTCGAAGTCCAGGCAGCCGTCGACGAGGCCACCGAACGGCTCGAATCGCTGACCGGACGCTGCAAGGCGGCCAGGGAGCAGTACGGCGAAGCGTCGGCCCGGCGCAAAGAAACCGCAGCCCTGGTCGAACGGCTGCGCAATGAACTGCGTGAACTGGAGAAGCAGCGGTCGGCCGCGGCGAAGGAACTGGGCCGGCTCGGCGGCCAGGCCCGCGCCGCCGTCGGTGAGGTCGATCGCCTGGCCGTATCGGTGGACAAGGCCACCGCGGCCCTCGAACAGCACCTGACCGAGCACGCCGGACTCGCCGAACGCCTCGAACAGGCCGAAACCGCCACCGAAACAGACGAGGACGTCGAACCGGACGGCGCGGAGCGGGACCGCCTGGTCGGCGCGTCCAGCGCGGCCCGGCAGACCGAGATGGAAGCCCGCCTGGCGGTGCGGACCCACGAGGAACGGGCCCGTTCGATGGCCGGGCGCGCGGACGCGCTCGACCGCGGTGCCAAGGCCGAACGCGAGGCCAGAGCCCGAGCCGCCGAACGCCGCGAACGCATGGCGGTCGAAGCGCACGTCGCCGGAGCGGTGCTGTCCGGCACGCAGTCGCTGCTGCGCTATGGCGAAGCTTCACTCCAGCGGGCCGGGGCCGAGCGGGACGCTGCTGAGACCGCCCGCAAAGGCCGGGAGGGCGAGCTCGCGCAGTTGCGCTCGCAGGTCCGCGAACTCGCGGGCGAGCTGGAGAAGCTGATCGACTCGGTGCACCGGGACGAAATGCTGCGTACGGAGAAGAAGCTGCGCATCGAGCAGCTGGAGGCCAAAGCCCTCGAAGAACACGGCATGGACGCGGCGGGCCTGGTCGGCGAGTACGGCCCGGAGCAGCTCGTCCCGCCGTCGCTGCCCGACGAGGGGGAGGAGCCGGACCCGGACGCCAAGCCGGTGCCGTACATCCGCTCCCAGCAGGAGAAACGGCTGAAGGCGGCGGAGAAGTCGTACGCCCAGCTCGGCAAGATCAACCCGCTGGCCCTGGAGGAGTTCGCCGCGCTGGAGGAGCGGCACAAGTTCCTGACCGAGCAGCTGGAGGACTTGAAGAAGACCCGCGCGGACCTGATGACGGTGGTCAAGGACGTCGACGAGCGGGTCGAGCAGGTGTTCACCGCGGCGTTCAACGACACCGCGCGCGAGTTCGAGGGCGTGTTCTCCCGGCTGTTCCCCGGCGGCGAGGGCCGGCTGATCCTCACCAACCCGGACGACATGCTGACCACCGGCGTCGACGTCGAGGCCAGGCCGCCGGGCAAACGGGTCAAGCGGCTGTCACTGCTGTCCGGCGGCGAGCGGTCGCTGACCGCGGTGGCGATGCTGGTGGCCATCTTCAAGGCCAGGCCGAGCCCGTTCTACGTGATGGACGAGGTCGAGGCCGCGCTCGACGACACCAACCTGCAGCGGCTGATCGGCATCTTCGCCGAACTGCGGGAGTCCTCCCAGCTCATCGTGATCACCCACCAGAAGCGCACGATGGAGGTCGCCGACGCGCTGTACGGCGTCTCCATGCGCGGCGACGGCGTGACCCAGGTGATCAGCCAGCGGCTGGAAAAAAAGACGGACTAACTGCGTCGGTCGTGTACGGAAGTCCCCTCTGGAGATCGCAGCGGGGACTTCCGTACCTGACCGACGCAGCGGGTTCTACTCGGCGGCCTTGTTGCGCGGCAGCACTTTGTCCTTGAACAGTTGCAGGCTCTCCCACCCGGCGTCGATCGGCAGACCGCCGACCAGCGGGTGCAGGACCAGCGCGCCCATCATGCCGCCGTTCTGCGCGAGCTCGACGCACTCGTCGGGGGTCATGCAGCGGTAGATGCCTTCGGCCCGGAGCGCCTCGACGGTGTGCGCCTCGGACTCCATGACCGACTCGATGTCCGGGGTCTGCCAGCCGGCGTAGGTCTCCGCCTCGTGCAGGAAGTACGAGCCGTACTCCGCCCACGCCTTGTCGGGGTCCTCGGTGCAGTAGATCATCGGGGTTTCCTTCGGCGGGAGGATCGCGAATCCACCCTCGAAGCCCGCTTCGGCTGCGAGCTCGTAGTAGTACGCCTCAAGCTCCGGGATGTGCGCTGCCGCGTAGAACGGCAGCTTCAGCCGGACCGCCCGGCGGACCGAGGCCTTGGCCGTACCGCCGACCATGACCATCGGGTGCGGGTCGGAGAAGGGCCGCGGCGTGACCCGGAAGGTCTGGCCGCGGTACTCGAACGGCTCGCCGGTCCAGGCCTTCAGCAGGGTCTCCAGGACCTCGTCCTGGATCTTCCCACGGCGCTTCCACTCCTTGCCCAGGCCGCCGTACTCCTCCTCGCGGTAGCCGAGGCCGGCCACGATGGACAGCCGGCCGCCGGAGATGTTGTCCAGGACGGCGATGTCCTCAGCGAGGCGGATGGGGTCGTACAGCGGCGCGAGCAGCGCGCAGATGATCACGCTGATCCGGTCGGTGGCGCCGAAGATCGCCCCGGCGGTGCTCAGCGGGGAAGGGCTCCAGCCGTTATCGGCGAAGTGGTGCTCTTCCAGGCTGATCATGTCGAAGCCGTTTTGGTCAGCGAACTTGGCCATCTCGACGGTGGCCCTGTAGCGCGACGACACGTCGGCGCGGTCCAGGCCGGGTGTGATCTGGTTGAACCGCAGATTCGTGACTGCCATGGCTGTGACGCCCTCCGTGTCGATACACCGCTTCCGCGGCTGCCGCCCTGAATCCTTCCGGGCGTACGCGGGTACACCCGGCCGAAATGATCTTCGGCGGGCTCTGGGAGGGCGGTGATTGGCACAGTCAAGTTATCTGACGTTCCGTCACATGACAATGCCGGGGCCGGAACGCCGGTCGACGTCACACGGCTGACCGTGGCCCGCGGCCCGGTGAACGGTAACGCAGGACGGGTCGGCCGGCTGCGGGTCGCATGCCTTACTGGCCGGTAGGTGCCGTGCCGCGGGGAGAGACCGCATCCCGTCTGCGAAAATGGGCGGTCCTATGGAAATCCTTATTCTCATCGTCGCCATCGCCGTCCTGGCAGTCGGCGCGGCCGGTTACTTCGTGGTCGGCGCCCGCCGCAAGGCACTGCCGCCCGCCCCGCCGCGCACCCCCGTCGAACCGGGGGTCGGCGAGGAGGCCCGGCCGCCCCAGGAGGCCCCGCACCGCTCGATCGACACGATCGACCTGCCTGCGGCGCCCGCCGCCCCGGACGCGGCCATCCCCGAGGTCATCGTCGAGGAGCCCCCGGCCCTCGATGTACCGGACCCGACCGCAGGTCGTCTCGTACGGCTGCGCGCCCGGCTCTCCCGTTCACAGAACACCCTCGGCAAGGGCCTGCTCGCCCTGCTCTCCCGGGAACACCTCGACGAGGACACCTGGGAGGAGATCGAGGACACCCTCATCACCGCCGACGTCGGCGTCATCCCCACCCAGGAGCTGGTCGAGCGGCTGCGCACCCGGGTGAAGGTGCTCGGCACCCGCAGCCCCGAGGAACTGCGCACGCTGCTCCGCGAAGAGCTGATCACCCTGATCAACCCGGACTTCGACCGGACCGTCAAGGCCGCCAGGCACACCGGCGCGGACGAGCGCCCTGCGGTGGTCCTGGTGGTCGGCGTCAACGGCGTCGGCAAGACCACCACCACCGGCAAGCTCGCCCGCGTCCTGGTCGCCGACGGCCGTACGGTCGTCCTCGGCGCGGCGGACACCTTCCGGGCGGCCGCCGCCGACCAGTTGCAGACCTGGGGCGAGCGGGTCGGCGCGCACACCGTGCGCGGCCCCGACGAGGGTGACCCCGCATCCGTCGCGTACGACGCGGTCAAGCAGGGCATCGCCGAAGGCGTCGACACGGTCCTGATCGACACCGCCGGACGACTGCACACCAAGACCGGCCTGATGGACGAACTGGGCAAGGTCAAGCGGGTCGTGGAGAAGCACGGCCCGGTCGACGAGGTCCTGCTCGTCCTGGACGCCACGACCGGTCAGAACGGCCTGGTCCAGGCCCGGGTGTTCGCCGAGGTCGTCGAGATCACCGGAATCGTGCTCACCAAGTTGGACGGCACCGCCAAGGGCGGCATCGTCATCGCCGTCCAGCGTGAACTGGGTGTCCCGGTCAAGCTCATCGGCCTGGGCGAGGGCGCGGACGACCTGGCACCGTTCGAGCCGGGTGCGTTTGTGGATGCGCTGATCGACGGCTGAATTCCGTACGGGATCTGTAGTTTTCAAGGTCGCGCCGAAGGGCGCCCGCCATAACCAGGCGGGCGCCCTTCGGCGTAGTCGGGGTTAAGAAGCCAGCCACAACCCGCGGCCCGCGCGGGTCTCGTCGCGGTGGCAGGCGTAGGCGAGAGTGCCGAGCAGCAGGCGCGCCTCGGGCAGTTCCAGTGGCGCGCCGCTCTGCGGGGCGCGGACCCACTCGACCTGACCGAGCATGCCCAGTGGGGACGGTGGGGCGAAGATGTAGTCGCCGCGGCCGTGGCAGCGCAGGTCGAGTTCCGCGTCGTCCCAGCCCATCTGGTAGAGCAGGTGCGGAAGTTCCTCCGCGGCCCCCGGGGCGACCAGGAAGTGCATGCGGTCCGTGGGGGTGGCGATCACCGGGCCCAGCGGAGTGCCCATGCGCTCCAGCCTGACCAGCGCGCGGCACCCGGCGTGCCCCGGCACGTCGATCACGTCGAAGGCGTGACCCGTCGGCAGGATCACAGTGCTGTCCGGCCACTGCGACCACAGGTAGCGGACCGCGGCCGGGGCGTTGGTGGCGTGCGCCGACCACTGCGGGTCGACCGGGTGCATCCCCGGGGCCGCGCAGGTGGTGCGTTCGCAGGAGCAGCGGTTCTGCCGTCCGTCGCGCACCAAGTGGGTGCCTTGGGCGACCGGCCAGTTCCGTTGCTCGACGTACTCCGACACGGCCTGCCACACAGCGGCCCGTGTGCGTCGGCGTGATCCGAGCATGATGTCCATGACCTCCCAACACCTCCTGTCGCTTTTGGTTACGCTTCGTCACGCCCTGTGTTTCGCTCGATCGAGGTGCGCGCGGAGCTGTTTCAGCTCCTGATCATGTGCTTCGGTCGACTGGGGTGTCTCCCAAGTCAAACGCGGGGATCAGGCCGCGGCCCCTGGCGCGAGGGGTGGCGAAGAGTGGCGTTTGGCTGTTCCGCCCATGTGGTGGATGATCGCGGGTTACTTTCAGTTCAGGGAGTGTCGCGGACGGTCGCTGAGGGTGACCAGGTCAGGTGGCGGCGACTCCTGAAGGCACCCGGCAAGCCTTTGAAGAAGTTGCACCACCCGAGGGGGCGTATCCGGTGGCATTGACACACGCACCTGCCGCAGCAGCGGCAGAGGGCAGACCCCGGGTCAAGGACCGTCCCGGGAAACCGCCGAACGACCGGCTCGCCTCCTGGTTCGAACGCAGCGCGCTGTCCAAGGGAGAGGTCGCCCGCCAGGTCAACCGCCGGGCCCGGCGGCTCGGCGCGACGCACGTCAGCACCGACAC
This sequence comes from Kitasatospora sp. UYEF31, assembly GCF_057291755.1. Lineage (NCBI taxonomy): Bacteria > Bacillati > Actinomycetota > Actinomycetes > Kitasatosporales > Streptomycetaceae > Kitasatospora > Kitasatospora sp. UYEF31. The sequence goes on along the minus strand of NZ_JBXAWK010000088.1, from coordinate 8,318 downwards.
CTCCCGGGTGCGCCGCTGGCTCGACGGCGAGCAGCCGCGCGAGCCCATCCCGCGGATCCTCTCCGAACTGTTCAGCGAGCACTTCGGCTGCGTCGTCACGGTCGAGGACCTGGGCCTGCACGAAGCCGGCACCCCGATGTCCGCCGGGAGCGGCGTCGATCTGTCCTGGGCCCCCGAGGCGACCGTCGAGATGCTCGGCGACCTCGCGCGCAGCGACCTGATGCTCGGCCGCCGCAACTTCACCGGGGCCTCCCTCGCGCTGTCCGCCGGGCCCACCCTGATCGAGCCCGTGCAGCGCTGGCTGGCACCCGCGCCCGTCGGCGTCACGATCACGCTGCCCTTCGGGTTCACTCCCGACGGGCCCGGCGACGCCGCCGCGGCGAAGCCGGTCACGCCCCGCCTCTCGGAGTCCGAACTCGCCCACCTCGAAGAAGTCGTCAAACTCTTCCGCCGCTGGGACATGCAGTGCGGCGGCGGGTTACGCCGCAAGGCCGTGGTCGGCCAACTGCACGAGCTCACCGACCTGCTGCAGGACCACTGGCCGCAGCCGGTCCGGGTCCGCCTTTTCAGACTCGCCGCGGAGCTCGCGCTGACCGCCGGCTGGATGTCGTACGACGTGGGGATGCAGCCGGGCGCGCAGAAGTACTTCGTCCTGGCGCTGCGGGCCGCGAAGGAGGCCGGGGACCGGCCACTCGGGGCGGCGGTGCTCAGCGCGATGGCCCGGCAGATGATCCACCTCGGCCGGGCCGACGACGCGCTGGAGCTCGTCCACCTGGCGCAGTACGGCGGCCGGGACACCGCGGGCCCCGGCTGCCAGGCGATGCTCTACGCGGTCGAGTGCCGGGCGTACGGCGCACTGGGGGAGACGGACCGCTGTCGCCGTGCCGCGCACCTGGCCGGGCAGTTGCTCGCCGACGCCCGGCCCGACCGCGAACCTGACTGGATCCGCTACTTCGGCACCGCCGAACTGCGCTCCGAGATTGGTCACGCGTACCGCGATCTGGCTTACTGCGACGCCCGGTTCGTGCTGTACGCCCGCGATCCGCTGGAGAGCGCGGTCCGGTTGTTCACCGGCACGACGGAATACGTCCGCTCGCTGGCACTGACCCGGATCGGCCTGGCCAGCGTCCAGTTCCTGGGGGCCGAGGTCGAAGCGGCCTGCGTGACTGCGGGGCAGGCCCTCGACCTGGCCCGGAAGGTGAGGTCGGAGCGGCTCGCGGTGCGGCTGCGGCGGACGGTGCTGAGCGCGGTGGAGCGGTTCGGCGGGCTCCCTCCGGTGCGGGAGCTGGCACACCGGGTGGACGACGAGCTGCCGGAGACGGTGTTCCAGATGTAGGGGGTGGAGTGTGTCGGAGTGGGCGGTGCTGACGTGGGCCGGAATGAACGTGGGCCGGAATGAACGACATTCGTCCATCCCGGCCCACGTCATTGCAGTACCTCGCGTCGCGCTGACCTGGACTGTGGTGGATCAGGTCGCGGTGCGGTCCTTGTAGACGAACGGGCTGCCGTCAGCCTTGAGAGCGATGATGTCGCCCTTGCCGTCGGCGTTGAAGTCGCCGGCGGTGATGGTCTTCATACCGGTCCAGGTGGCGTCGCCCCACATGCCCCGGCGGGTGCCGAGGGAGTCGTTGGACAAGCCCGGGTACAACCACAGGGACCCGGCGGTGTCGATGACCACGGCGTCGTCGTATCCGTCACCGGTGAAGTCGGCGGCGGCGATCCGGCGTCCGGATCCGTTGGGGACGGCGACGGAGCCGGACGCCGATGTCCAGTGGACGTAGCCGCCCTGGATGTCGGAACGGCGTCCGGCGATCAGACTGTTCTCGTCGGAGGTGGGGAAGCCGAGCCAACTGTTCTCCCAGCCCAAGGACTTCCATGTGGCGCGGATGTTGCCGACGACCACATGGGCTCCCGTACCGGAGCTGAAGTAGATGGAAGAGCTCCCCTCAGTGGAAGCGGCTTCGGAGGGCTTGGCGAAGTGGTTGAAGCGGCCGGGCTTGTCGGGGGTTCCGGACTCGTCGTTGGTGGGGTAGCCGAGCGCGTTCGCTCCGCCGAGCTGCGTCCACTTCTGGTAGATCTGCCCGCGGATCTCGTGGCCGCCGGTATTCGCGGACCAGGTGATGGCGCCGGGGCTTCCGCCGGGGCCGCCCGCGAAGCGCGAAGTCCAGCCCTGGCCGCCGATGTCGGAGTAGGTCCCGTCGCTGACGGGGTAACCCATGAAGCCGGTCTCCCAGCCCAGGGACGCCCACTTCGTGCGGATACCGCCGCCGATGGACTAGGCGCCGGTACCTGGGGACCAGTAGATGGACTTGGTACCGACGTCGGTGGTGGAAGTGCCTTGGAAATGAACGTACTTGCCCACACCGTCGGGACTGGTGCTGACATTGGTCAGCGGCGCCTTGAGATCGATCCCGTCGGCTTTGAGCTGCTTGTACTTGGCCAGGACAGGACCGCAGACCGCGTGGGTCCCGGTGGGTGAGGGGAAGTTCTGGCATTCGGACCACGGGGTGCCGCCGAGGATGAGCGCTTTGCCTGCCCCGAAGCGGTTCGCGCCGGTCAGCGAGGTGCCGGGGAACTCAGTGATCAGGCCTTCGCCGTCGCGGGACCACAAATCTGACAGGCCGTCACCCTCGATGTCACCGTCGGCGCCGAGGAGCGGGTGGGCGGCGGCGGTGAAGCCGGAACCGATCGGCTTGGTACGGACAGCACTTTCGCCGTAGACAGTGAGGTCCGCGACGATCTGCGCTGTCGTGTCGGGGTTCTTCCTGCTGTCGTACTGGTAGACCTGTCCGGTCTTCTTGTCGCGGGCCCACAGTTCCGGCAGGCCGTCCTTGGTGAGGTCGCCGGGGGCGAGCAGGGTCATGTCCTGCCAGTCGGCGTCGCCGAGGAGGACCGGCGCGGTGAATTCGTCGAGGAAGCCGGTGGTGGCACCGAGGTACAACCACAGCTGTGCGCCGGTCCTGACCAGCAGGTCGGGGTTGTCGGCGTCGGTGATCCGCCCGTCGTCGTCGTCGTTGACGCTGTCGACCGCGAGGACCTGGTCGGCGTTGAACCAGTGGTTGGCGCTCGCCTCGTCGGCGACGGTCAGCGTGACGCGCGAACTGTCCGCGGCCTTCAGCGTCCCGTTGCCGAGGTTCGGATACATGTAAAGGTCCTTGCGGTTCTCCGGGCCGGGGCGCAGAGCGATCAGGTCCTCGTAGTAGTCCTCGCTCCAGTCGCCGCGGTGGGTCAGTCCGGCGTCGCCGAAGCCGGCCGGGTCCGCCTGCTGGAAGAGGCCGAACTTGCCCGCCGCCTGGCCGGGGTGCATCAGCAGCGTGCCGCTGCCGGGGTCGACGGTTACGGCTCGAACTACAAGCTCGGCGGCGGCTCCACCAACCGTGCCTACGACCGGGCCGGCTACCTGACGAACGTCTTCTACGGCCTGCGCAAGGACAATCTGTTCGCTCCGGCACCGTCCCGGGTGGACTTCACCGTCGCCGAACGCTGCCTGCCGACCAAGGACTTCGACTGCGCTGAGGACAAACTCAAGCCCGAGGTCGACTGGAACATCGCCAAGATGTGGCCGGACGTCCCCGGTGACCAGCAGTGTGCGGCCAACGAAGAGTGCAAGGCCCGGTTCACCCCGACCTTCTTCACCCGCAAGCGCCTGACGCAGATCACCACGCAGATCCTGGCCGACGGTAAGCACAAGCCGGTCGACACCTGGAAACTGACGCAGGACTTCCCGATGTCCGGGGACGGTTCGGACTACGCGCTGTGGCTGTCCTCCATCCAGCGCACCGGCCTCAACGGCGGTTCCCTCGCGATGCCGCCCGTCACGTTCTCCGGCAAGCAGATGGCCAACCGGGTCGACAATGACGCGGACGGCACACTGCCGTACTTCCGCTACCGCATTGAAGCGATCAACACCGAGACCGGCTCGACAGTCGCTGTGAGGTACTCGGTTCCGGAGTGTTCGACGAAGGTCCCGGTCAAGCTCCCTTCGTCGCCGCAGGGCAACACCACACTGTGCTACCCGCAGATCGTGGAGATCCCGAACCCGACCGACCCGAAGGGGCCGTCGACCTACCGGAACGACTACTTCCACAAGTACCGGGTCGAGCAGGTCCGCGAGGAGGACCGCAACGGCACCTCCCCGCCCAAGGTCACCAGCTACGAATACCTCGGCGCTCCGGCCTGGGCGTACGACGACGACAGCGAACTGCCGAAGGTCGAGAACCGCACCTGGTCGCAGTGGCGCGGCTACGATCGCGTCCGCACGCTGACCGGTGAGGCACCGGACAAGCGGACGCAGACCGAGACGCAGTTCTTCCGTGGGCTGGACGGCGACAAGATGCCGTCCGCGCCGGGTGGTAAGCGGAGCGTTTCGCTGGACGGGATTGTCGACGACCGGCTCTTCGCGGGGCAGACCCGCACGGTCTTCGCGTACGACGGAGAGGGTGGGCAGCTCCTGGCCACCACCTCGTACGTTCCGTGGAAACTCGGCCCGACGGCGAAGCGCGTCCGGCCCAACGGCGCGGCTCCGCTGGAGGGTTACATCCAGCAGACCACCGAGGTCTCCTCGCGTGTCCTGCTGCTCGACGACCAGGCCAAGCCCAGGCTGGGGCCGGACGGCAAGCAGGTGTGGCGCACCGTCTCGCAGAAGAGCGAGTTCGACGGGCGAGGTCTGCTCAAGCAGGCGACTAATTACGGTGACGTCGCCGATCCGACGGACGACAGCTGCACCCGGTACGAGTACGCGCCGGACGAGACCCTGTGGATGATCGCCCGCCAGCGCCGCATCGAGTCCCTGGCAGTGGCGTGCGACGCCCAGGTCAAGCGCCCTGAGGATGTCCTGTCCGATGCGCTGATCTCGTACGACGGTGTCGGAAACGTCGTCAAGAGTGAATCCCTGACGGGTTATGCGAACGGCCAGCCCCAGTACAAGACCGACGGCACAGTCACTTTGGACGAGTACGGGCGTCCCAAGACCGTCACCGACATCTTCGGTGCGGTGACGAAGACGGACTACAGCCCGGCTTCGGGTTCCATCGTCTCGAAGATCACCACGACGAACGCGCTCGGCCACACCGCGGTCCAGGAGCTCGACCCGGCCCGGGGCATCGCCCTGGCCCAGGAAGACACCAACAAGCGTCGTACGGTCATGAAGTACGACCCGCTCGGCCGGGTCACCCAGATCTGGTCCCCGGACCGCGACCCGAACACCAAGTCCCCGGACGGCGAGTTCTCCTACGACGTCCGCACCGACGGCCCGGTGGTCATCACCACTAAAAAGCTTCTGGACGACGGTACTTACCAGTCGTCGTACGACATCTACGACGGTTCGCTGCGGATCCGGCAGACCCAGCTGGAAGGCCTCGGCGGCGGCCGGATCCTGACTGACACCTTCTACAACAGCCTCGGGCAGCTGTGGAAGACCAACGGCGGCTACTACAACTCCGACAGTGGTCCCAAGCCCGAGCTGTGGGCGGCGCTGGACAACAAGGTTCCGGCTTCGACGGTCACCGAGTACAACGGCACCGGTCAGCCGGTCACGCAGATCTCCCGCAAACTCGGCGAGGAGACGTCGCGTACGAGCACGGTGCACGGCGGGGACTTCGTCGCGGTGAACCCGCCGGCCGGCGAGACGCCGACCAAAGCGATCATGGACTCGCAGGGCCGCAAGTCCGAGCTGCGCTTCTTCAAGGGCGACGGGCCGACCGGTGACTACGACCGGACGCGGTACGAGTACGACCACCGGGGGCAGCTCAGCAAGGTCGTTGACCAGGCGGGGAACGCCTGGCAGTTCGAGTTCGACATCCGCGGTCGGCAGACCAAGGTGGTGGACCCGGACAAGGGCACCGCGACCATGGGCTACGACATCGGCGACCGGCTCGTCTGGTCGCAGGATGGGCGTGGCAACAAGGTTGTCCCGGAGTACGACGTGCTGGGCCGTACGGTCGCCTTGCACAAGGACTCGCTGACGGGTCCGAAGCTGAGTGAAGCTGTCTATGACTCACTGCCGGGCGCGGTGGGCCAGCCGGTCTCCTCGACCAACTGGGTCAACGGGCAGCCGTACAAGACCGAGGTCACCGGCTACGACGCCGAGTACCGTGCGCTGGGCTCGAAGATCACGATCCCCGGGGCCGCGGGCAAGCTGGCGGGCGAGTACACCTACTCGCAGACCTACTCCGCGAACACCGGCCTGCCGACGACGATGACCCAGGCCGCGGCGGGCGCACTGCCGTCCGAGCGCACCACGATGAAGTACAACAAGTTCGAGATGCCCACGGTGATGGGCATCGCGGGCAAGTCCTTCGTCTCCCAGGTTGACTACTCGCCGCTGGGCGACGTTCTGCGCACCCAGGCCGGTCCGGCGGGCAAGCAGCTGTGGTCGACGTCCGAGTACGACGAGCAGACCCGGCGCCTGACCCGCACGGTCAACGACCGGGAGGCCGCACCGCAGCGGATCAATGACGTACGGACGACGTACGACACCGTCGGCAACATTCTGAAGACGGTGGATTCCCAGGGGCCGAACGCGACCGCTTCTACGACGGACACCCAGTGCTTCGCGCAGGACTACCTGCGCCGCATGACAGACGCGTGGACCGCGACCGACGACTGTGCCGCGAAGCCGAAAACCGCGGGCCAGGTCGGCCCGGGCCTGACCGGCCCGAAGGTGGGAGGACCTGACCCGTACTGGTCCTCGTACACCTTCGACGCCGCAGGCAACCGGCAGACGGAGATCCAGCACGACCCGGCCGGGAACACGCTGGGCGATGTGACGCGCAAGTACACCTACGGTACGCAGGGGCAGCCGGGGGCCAACGGCCTGAAGAAGGTCGACACCAGTGGACCGGGTGGCGCACGGACCGAGTCGTACGAATACGACCAGGTCGGCAACACCACCAGGCGCACGGTGCAAGGTGACACCCAGAATCTGGAGTGGAACCTCGAAGGTCGGCTGAGCAAGACGACTGCTGCCAACGGCCAGGTCACGGAGTACGTGTACGGGCCGGACGGTTCGCGACTGCTGAAGCGTGAGGCGTCGGGCACGACGCTGTACCTGCCGGGCACGGAGGTCAAGACCGACGCGGCGGGTGCGATCGTGGAGACCACGCGGTCCTACGCCCACCCCGCGGGCCCGGCGATGATCAAGACGGTCAAGGACGGAGCAACGTCCTCTGCTTACCTGCTGGCTGACGCCAACGGGACCGGGACCACTTCAGTGGACACGGTGACGCAGGAGGTCACCCGGCGGAAGTTCACCCCGTTCGGTGACACACGGGGGACCAAGCCGTCGGTGTGGCCGGGCAAGAAGGGTTTTGTCGGCGGTGACGTCGATGAGGCGACGGGGTTGGTGACCCTGGGCGTACGGGAGTACGACCCCTCCACCGGCCGGTTCTTGTCGGTCGACCCGGTGGTTGACTTCTCCGAGCCGAAGCAGATGGCGCCGTACGCCTACGCGCACAACTCGCCGGTGACGTTCTCCGACCCGTCGGGCGCGATGATCGGCCCGCCGGTTATGCCGATCAAGGACTTCAACGACGCCGAACTGGCCTGGGCGAACTGGGCCAAGGGCCGCAGCACCATGGATGTCATCCGGGAAGCCGCGTGGGGTGCCCTGAAGGATGCTTCCGGCATCGGCGACATCATGGCCTGCATCGGCGGCGACCTGATGACCTGCGCTGAGCTCGCCTTCGAGGCGGCACTGCCGTGGGCCGGCAAGGCAAAGCGCATCGTCAAGGCACTGGCCCGGGCAGTGGAGGCATTCCGCTCCTGGAGCTCGATCGTGGCCAAGGCGATCAGCATCATCCAGCGCGCGGAGCGGTACGCCCAGGCGATGGCCAAGTATGCCGAGGATCTGGCGGCTTGGGAGGAGTGGCAACGCCAACTCGAAGCCGCAGCGGCGTTGGCGAGAAAGCTGGAAGAAGAAGCCGCTGCTGCGAAGAAGGCTGCGGAAGAGGCTGCGGCTTCGAAGAAGAAGGCCGACGACGCTGCGGCGAGTGCAGCCGAGCAGGGCAAGAAGTCGAGCACCAAGGCCAAGAGCTCCGACGGCGACGGCAAGGCTTCAAAGTCGGAGGAGACGAAGAAGGCGGACAAGCCGGCCAAGAAGGCCGAGTCGAGCGGGGAAAGCGCTCCCCAGTGCCACAGTTTCCTGCCGGATGCAGGTGTCCTGCTGGCTAATGGTGTGAGCAAGCGGATCGATGAGGTAAAGGTCGGTGACCAGGTTGCTGTCACTAACCCTGAGACCGGCGAGACGACAAACCGTCCGGTGGTTGGCACGATCATCACCGAGTCGGACAAGGATTTCGCCGACCTGACGGTGAAAACCT